>PFNV01000019.1 GCA_002792165.1 Candidatus Tagabacteria bacterium CG_4_10_14_0_2_um_filter_40_13 | reverse complement strand
ATTCTAAAATTTCTGTTTCTTTAATCGGAGTTTCAATCATGCAATCTTTCCTCCTTGCGTTTTTTCCGAAAAATCTTTACGTATTAAATTTTCAAAGACCAATCAATAAACCAATGTTTTTCAAAATTAGTTTACAAATATTCTTTAAAAAGGTCAAGGGCTCAGTTTTTACGACTTTTATCGCTAGATTTGTCAAAGCAGACGCCAAAAGCATAAAATCGAACTTATATCCCCTTCTTGCAATAAAACGTTCCAATTGCTATTCTAAAAAAGCACAGTTCTTTAACATTCGCATAAAAGGAGAGAAAAATGAACGGGATAGGGGAAAAATTGCTGCGCGTATTGGAAACATATGCCGGAACAAGAAAAATCGCTGCGAGCGAGGCGGAAAAAATGGCTGCTATGGCGCGGCTCAAAATACACGGAACAACTATTCTTGCTTTAAAATTCAAAGAAGGCGTTATTATGGCGGCTGACAGAAGATGCGTGGCCGGAGAAAAAATTTTTTCCGACAAAGAAATTAAAATAGAAGAAACCGGCTCGCTCTCATGCATTGCCGGAGCCGGCTATGTTTCCGATTGTCAGTGGCTTGTAAAAGTTTTAAAGCAGGGATTTTTACCTGAACTTGAAAAATTTTGGGAGCTGGATGAAATTTTCGTGGATGGCCAGGCAAATCTGATAGATTTCATAATGGAAAATGTGTTTCTTTTAACATGGCCGATCTTGGCTGGATTTGATCCATTTGAAAACAATGGCCGCATTTTTATGTTTGAGCCGGGAGGAATGCTTTTTAAACCTGATGATTACGCTGCCTACGGTTCCGGCGAAGATTACGCTTTGACAGTTCTTGATAAAGAATGGTCGTACGACTGCTCGGAAACAAAAGGAATTATGATTGCCATTGAAGCCCTGCTCGCTTCCGGGAAAAAAGACAAAAACACTTCGGATTCTCTTCTCCATCCTCCTCTTATTAAAATAATTACTTCTTGCGGAATCAAAGATTTCCCTGCTGAAAAATTCTTCAAAATCGCCTTAAAAGAAAGGGTTAAAGAAGAAGCGAGAAAAGGAATAAAGGATGGATTGGGAACATTTATTGTCGGCCAATTTCTCCAAAATCTCGCGAAAGAATTGGAAAAGAAATAAAAAAACCGATGGAGGCGGAAAAATGATAATCCAAACTCCCGAACTTCTGTTTTACAAAAAAGACGAAGCGCAAAATCGCATTGATAAATACCTTTTGATTTTAGTCGTTTTTAAAAATGGCTTGGCATTCGGCGCGAAATTCAACGAGCGTCAATCAAAGCCGGGCCAATGGCTAATGGAAATTAACAGCAACGCCATAGTCGGCGGAATCGGAGACTTTCGCGATTTTAAAGCGGTAATGCTGACGCTTTCCAATTTTTGTCAAAATGCGGCGAATATTTTAGGAGCTCATTATCTTACCGGAAATGGCATTGTTAATTTTCTGACCGGTCTTCTCAGAGAAAATCTTGAAGAAAAATCCGTTGCTCTCGCCGTGAACTTCATCGTCGCCGATTGCCGAAATAAAAAAAATCTTTTTTTATGTTTTATTGATTTTGACGGCCGGATAAAACAACTAAAGAATTTTGCTGTTGCCGGCGGAAGCGATTACAAAAAACCTCTTACAAAAGAAGAGCTGGAAAAACTGACCCCCGAAGAAAAAGCTGTATTTGATTTTCAAAAATCAAGACTGATGAATGCGGGAATGCCGGAAGAATTTCCTCTTAGTCCCAGCCGCATACACCGTCCAAGAAAAGAGGCAATCGCTTATCTTGAAAAAAACTGGAAGCAGAATATGAAAAAAGAAGAAGCGATTGAACTTATCAAAAAAACGCTTTTTGAATGCAATCCCGAATCGCACGACAAAAAGATTGAAATCATCGTTATTGAATATGAAAAAGAAGCCAAGCTCTTTTATTTCCAAAAGGGTAAAAACTAAAAATCAAAATCTAAAAGTAAAAGAAATTCCCCCGACCAAAATCGGGGGATTTTTATTTGCGCTTTTATAGACGATGTTAGAACCTCTGCAAAATTTCTGAAATAGATTCGGCGATTGATGCGCCAGAGCATAAAAAAGTCCAATATTGTGCACTTTAGGGGAACAGGTTAGAACCTCCCTGAAGGCGCTAGTCGCACTTTAGAAAAACTATTAGACGCTGATAGAAAATAAATTTCTTGGTTTTTGGGTAAATCTACCCCCTAAACATTCGCAACGTTAGCAATGTTCATATTAGTGACTGATTTTTAGACCGTCACCACTATCATATATGTGAAGCACTAGATCTTCGTTCGTCTCGGTGTCTAGGCTGTTCTTTTCGAGAATTGATTGTCCCGCTTCCGTTATGCTAAATGTGCCATAACAACCATCGCCACAAGAATCCTGGCAAAAATCCCATTTAACCCAGCCAAGTTCATAACACGCCGTTATAGTTCCCCGGCCAATACCGTTCCCACGATGAATATGATGTATGCCATTATCCAAAAGAAGTATTAGAGCTTTCTTAGCAACCTTATCCAGGGTCTTATTTACCGATTCATCCCCTTTCATAAAAAGAATGTACCATTTTGGATATTGCCATTTGGGCCCTTTTTCGGGAAGGGGCGTAAGCATGCCTATTATACTTTCTTCCGGAAGACCCTTCAACTTACCAAATACAGCCCTGCGAACAACCTCGTATTGCATATGTGCCTCCTCTTTTTTCATTTTCTTTCCTCCTTTTTGATTTTCAAAGATTTTTTACTCTAACGAATTCTGCTTGAATGTAAGCAAATATAGTCCCACTTGTCAAATCTTTGCGTTAGAACCTCTGCAAAATTATTAAAAAACCGTTTCTTTTTCAGAAAAATTTTCTTCAAGCTATCCAAAATCAAACGATCGTCAAGTTATGGATAGACAGAAATTAAATAACAAATTAAGTGGATGTGTCCAAGCTGAAATTCTATTGCGCACGGATGGATTCGGACCATCGATCTCCCGCTTATAAGGCGGATGCTCTAACCGCTGAGCTACGTGCGCATCTTGTTATATTTATCAGTAATTGCCTTGATAGCCATTAGAACTTTCTCTGAAAGTCTTGCGTCTCCGAGTCCTACGTTGCAAGTGCCATGACCAAACGCTCCTTTATGATTTATAGTTTCCGAAGAACTCTTTTTGATGTACGGCTTATTAAATTGGTTCTGAGGAGTCTTTAAATTTTTTGACCAAAATTGAATTTCTTTCTGAATATTCATATCTTTATAGAGATGCAGATGAACTTTCAATTTTTCTCTAGGTACTTTCAAAGATTTAGTGAGCCAAGTTATAAAAAATTTAATAATAGACGGGTCGGTATTTGAAATAGACAACATATTAGGGTGACTTTTTGATCCTTCGCCCCAATATAGTATTATGGGGAAGTTTAATTTTAGTTTTACGAGTATCCTTGCGGCAATGCTTTGGTTTTAAAACCGAAAGACCGCATGATTTTTTCGAATTCCTGTCTTTCTATGCTTTCCTGTTCCATTAATTTATTAGCCAATGCGTCCAAGGCCGGACGATTTTTTTCCAAAATAATTCCTGCGCGCTTGAAAGCTTCTTTCATAATGCGGCTCAATTCCCTGTCAACTATAGTAGCTGTTTCATCGGAATAGTGTTTTTCCGCCATTCCCAATTCTTTCCCTAAAAATACTATTCCTTCTTCGTCGGATAAAGTTATCGGACCGATTTTTTCCGACATTCCGTATTTCGTGATAAGAGCGCGGGCAATGTCGGTGGCTTTGCTTAAATCATCGGCCGCGCCGGTGGTCAAGTCTTTGAATACGATTTTTTCCGCGGTATAACCGCCCAAGGAAACAACTAGCTCCTCCAAAAAATGGGATTTCGAATAAAGATGCCGTTCCTGAAGGGGCAATTTCAAGGTATATCCCGCGGCTCTGCCGCGGGCAACGATGGAAACTTTGTGAACCGGGTCGGCATTGGGCATTGCGGCCGCGGCCAAAGCGTGACCTGCCTCGTGATATGAAGCAATTTTCTTTTCTTCGGGACTCAAAATATGGCTTTTTCTTTCCGGACCCAGAAGAACTTTCTCAATGGAACCGATAAGATCGCTCTGATTTAATTTTTTCCGTCCGGAGCGGGCGGCAAAAATAGCCGCTTCGTTCATTAAATTCTGGAGATCGGCGCCGGAAAATCCAGGAGTGCGCTCGGCTAAATCGCGCAAGCGGACATCTTCTTCAAGAGGTTTTTTACGCGCATGAATTTTCAAAATTTCCTCGCGGTCGCCTATATCGGGCAAATCAAGAATTACTCGGCGGTCAAATCTTCCCGGTCGAAGCAGAGCAGGGTCTAAAACATCCGGACGATTCGATGCCGCCATAACAATAACTTTTTCATGAGGTTCGAATCCGTCCATCTCAACTAATATCTGATTCAAAGTTTGTTCTCTTTCGTCATTCCCTCCGCCTAAACCTGCTCCTCTATGCCGGCCGACCGCGTCAATTTCGTCCATAAAAACAATGGCGGGCGCCGCGCGCTTTGCTTCTTTAAAAAGCGAGCGCACCCGGCTCGCGCCCACGCCGACAAAAAGTTCCACGAATTCTGAACCGGAAATATGAAAAAACGGGACACCTGCTTCGCCCGCAACGGCGCGAGCAAGCAAAGTTTTTCCCGTTCCCGGCGCGCCCATCAATAGAACTCCCTTGGGAATACGCGCGCCGATGTCCAGAAATTTTTTGGGATTTCTCAAAAAATCTACGATTTCTTTCAACTCTTCTTTCGCTTCTTTCACGCCAGCGACATCTTTAAATGTCACCCGTTCTTTCTGGTCTTCGGGAGAAATAACCCGCGCCCTGGATTGGCCGAAACTGAATGCCTGTAAATTCGCGCTTTTCACCTGTCGTCCAGCCAGCCAGAAAAAAACAACGATTATCAAAAGGGGGATCATAAAGGGCAAAAGATTTCCTATCCAATAGAGAAAACTGGATGGATCCTGAATATCGATTGCCACGCCATTCAAAGCATCCTTGGAAACGCCGTAATTCGAAAGTGTCTGGGAAAGTGCCGTTTCAGCTTCTTTTTTCGCGGTTTTTTGACTGTTATCTTTAAAAGTAATTTCCAAGCTGTCTCCCTTTACGACAATTTTAGAAACTTTATCGGCATTGATCTCCGATACTAATTGGGAAAGAGAAATTTCCTCTTTCTTTGTCGTGCTTTCGATTAATAAAGAATATAAGGCGGTTAAAAGCATCAAAATCAAAAGACCGATTATAATGGTTTTAAAAAATGGCTTAATTTTTCCGTCTTTTAAATCATTCATAAGTACATTTTATTATATAAAAGAAAACCGATTAAGGCAACTTAAATAAAAAGCCCGCCTAAGTTTTACTTCGTAAAATTTAGGCGGGCGTATTTTTAATATCCGTTTCCATTCTTTTCTTTCAACGGTAACGAATACACTATATCCACTACTTGTTTGAGTAAAAAGGAAATATGCTCTCCGGCGACGGCAATAATTTTTTTGCCGTGAAATTTGGCTCGATTGGCCAATCTCACAAAGTCGCCATCGTGACTTACAATGACTACGTGAGTCAAATCCGATCTCTCGATAAGCTTTGACCCCACTTCCATCATTATCGTATCCACGCGATCTTTTTCTTTCAATTCGGTATTCTCTTTATAAGCCGAGGGACAAGATACAATATATGCCCCTTTATTATATATGTATTCCGGCAAGCGGTAACTCACCAGATGTGAAGGAACGAAAACGAAAGCGAAATCTATAAATCCAACTTGAAGACATTCATTCAGTAATTTATCAAAATCCAAAACCTTACCTTCGAGCGCCGCTTCGCGCGAAACATTTTCATAATCAACCAAAACCGCGAGACGATTTTTCTTTTCTGCTGATTCGGACTTCAATCCCAGTTTCTGCCACAGATTCATCTCTTTCGCCTTTCAGAAAAAATTGCCCTGCAACCCTATAAATCAAGGGTGCAGGGCGCTTGATGTTTTAGGCCTTTTTGACCTTTTTTGGTTTAGATGGTTTTTCGGTTTTTTCCGGCGTTACGGTTTCCACGACCACGCCAGCCATATCAGCAACGGGTGTGGCGTAGGCCGGCTCGTCGGATTTCTCCTTCGGCTTTGCGGCCTCGGAATTGAGCCCTTTCCTCCAGACGCCATAAAGAGCGCGCAGAGTCGAGATAAGGTGAACGACTCGGTCAAACTCATCCTGTGGTAACCGTTTCGGTTTTCCATCCTTATCTTTTGCCGGCACAATTTGCCCTGCCTTCACCCAGTAGTGCGGAATCCATCGGTCGGATACAAAACGAGCAAGAGAACCGATGGCGTCCTTAACCTCGACAACAACAAACGGCGCGCGGAAAACCTTTTTCCCTTCCTTCCAATCATACTTACCTTTGTTGATGTCCCGAAGTTCAACAAGGGCGTGACTTTCACCAAACTTCCTTTCACCCTCAATCCGCTTGGGACTGAAAAAATAGTACAGCCCCGGCTTACCGATTTCAAATCTCGAAAGGTCGGCATTGCCGCGAGTTTTGATTGATGTAGCTTTTGAAAATTTTGCCGCGTCTGTAAGTTTGCGAAGTTCGGCATCAAGAGCCCGTCCTCCGGCGCTATCAAAAGCCGGCACAGAAGCTGTGCCTTCAAAAAAGATAAGACCTCTCAGGGACTTTTTGGCTGCTTGTGCGTCATCAATCTCTTTCTTTGAAACAATTCGACGATGCCCCAGCCGCATTACACGGCTATAAATCTCGCGCACTTCGCCGAGATGGCTCGGGTCAGTTCCCCGAATCTCCTCGAGAAGCGCAGAAAACTCCATGTGAGCCTTTAAGGCGTCATTTTTGACGCTAAGAATTTGATCCAGTTTTCCTTTCTCGCGCGTCTCGACCGCTTTCAACTGTGCTACCAAATTCTGGGCCGTCGCGGAAAACTTGGAATTCGGATCGCTCTCAATCTTTCTGATTTCAATCCCGACCCTTTCAATGTTCTCCTTGAGCTGGACAATCTTTGCTCCGGCTGCTTCAGCCCACTGACGACCGTCCTCCGCTTCCGTACGGATTTGTTCCTTAACGCTCTCTAAAGTCGGAAGTTCCGCTTCGCTCGCCTCGATCTCGCCGAGATCGGGCAGTGCCGATACGATGACTGCAGTTTTTTCTCCCGCTTTAACGAAAGTTTCCACTGCATTCTCTAAAGTACTTTTCCTTACCGCTTTTTCCTGCGCCCCCAAAAGGGCGTCGGCAAAAGCGGTGTTTCCAAACTTCTCGCTACTGTACTTCAATGTGTCTCTACTCATCGCAATCCTCCTTGTCCCGCTAAGCGGGACTTTTTCAAATAGAATTTGAATTTTTACCGTTCCGATGGAACGGCATAATACCCTGCAGAAGCAGGACTAAAAAACCCCTAGATTTCACCTCCTTTCAAAGATCACAAATTTGTCTTTCATTATACATAAATTGGAAAACTTGTCAATGCCAACTTTTTAAGATATACTCTATTACTATGAACACCAATATCATCCTTTATGTATCCATTGGTTGCGTTGTTTTATTGGCTGTGTGGCTGGGGCTTATAGAGCTGCGCCTTAAAAAGATTTTCCGCGGAAAAAAAGCCGGGGACCTCGAAGAAGTGATGCGATCTTTAGGCGAAGACTTAAAAAATCTCAATATCAGCCGGGAAAAAACGGAAAATTATCTCAAGGAAGTTGAGAAACGGCTTAAAAAAAGCTTGAAGCAGGTCGGCATTGTTCGTTTCAATCCATTCGGCGCTGGCTCGGGCCAAGGTTCAAATCAAAGTTTCAGTATCGCGCTTTTAGACGAAATTGGAAACGGCGCCGTGATTTCCGCGCTTTATATGCGAGACAATATAAAAATTTACGCAAAACCCGTTACAGAATACAAATCAGAATATTCACTTTCCGAAGAAGAAAATGAAGCAATAAGAAAAAATAAAACATCTCAATGAAAGAAGAAAAAAAAATTGATCCAACTGTCCGTCCTCCTATTGTTGTCGTAATGGGCCATATTGACCATGGTAAAACTACGCTTCTCGATTTTATCAGGAAAACGAAAGTCGCGGAAAAGGAAGCGGGCGGAATAACCCAGCATATCGGCGCTTATGAAATTGAACACGAAGGCAAGCGCATTACATTTATAGATACTCCGGGACACGAAGCGTTCTCAAAAATGCGTTCGCGGGGAGCAAAAATCGCCGATCTGGCAATTTTAGTGATAGCGGCGGAAGAAGGAATAAAAGCTCAAACACTCGAAGCAATCAAAACAATTAAAAAAGCGGGTATTCCATTTATCGTCGCTATCAATAAAATAGATAAAGAGAACGCCAATCCCGATCGCGTTAAGAATGATCTCGCGGCGAATGAAGTTTATGTCGAAAGCATGGGAGGAAAAACTTCGAGCGTGAATATCTCCGCCAAAAAAGGAGAGGGAATTTCCGAACTCTTGGAAATGATTATTTTAGTAAGCGAAATGGAGAATTTAAAAGGAGATTCAAATTATCCGGCTTCAGGGGTCGTTATTGAATCTCATCTTGACCCGAAACGCGGCATCAGCGCCACGCTCATTATCCAAAACGGCACACTGCGGAAAAAAATGTTTATCAGCGCCGGAGGAGCGATCGCTCCCGTAAAAATCTTCGAAAACTTTCTCGGTCAGCCTCTCCAAGAAGCGCAATTCTCTTCACCGATAAAAATTGTCGGTTTCGATAAATTGCCGGAGGTTGGCGCCAATTTCCGGGCTTATGAAAGCCGCCAGGAAGCGGAAACCTTACGGAGGTCTGACCTCCTTAAGGAGGTCAGACCTCCGCAGAATACCGCCTGCCCCATCGCCGGAGTTTACAAAGAAATCGGCGAGAACAAAATCACAATTCCGATTATCATCAAAGCCGACGCGTCGGGATCGCTCGAAGCTTTGCAAAAAGAAGTAATGAAGCTCGCGGGCGGAAACGTGGGACTGAATATCATCCGTCTCAATGTCGGAAATATTAATGAAGATGATATCAAGCTCGTTGCTTCCTGCAAAGATGCGATAATCATCGGATTCTCGGTGAAGGCAAGTAGCAGTATTATGCAAATGGCCGAACGCCTCGGCGTCACGCTTGTGATATTCGATATAATTTACAAAATCAACGAATGGCTGGAAACAGAAATTAAAAAAAGACTGCCGCTAGAAACGAATGAAGAACTTTTAGGAACTGCCGAACTTATCAGGGTTTTCAACAGAGAAACAAATAAACAGGTTATAGGAGGTAAAGTCTTGACGGGTAAAA
>PFNV01000022.1 GCA_002792165.1 Candidatus Tagabacteria bacterium CG_4_10_14_0_2_um_filter_40_13 | reverse complement strand
AGAGGGGCGACACTTGCAAAAGGAAAAATAATTGAACTTCAGCGCAATAAGATGAAAGTTTCCGAAGTAGAAGAAGGCAGGGAATTCGGCGCGCTCGTAGACATTAAAAACGAATTAACCAAGGGCGATTTAATTGAAATCTATAATGTGGCGGCAGGAAAAAATTAATTCTCTTTTTAAACGCCTGGCATCTTCTTTTTTCGCAAAAGAGAAAACCGGTTCCATTGTCACAATCACGCGCATCGTTTCATCAAAAGACTTGAAATCATCTAAAATATTCATTAGTATTTTTCCTGAAAGCAGAGAAAAAGAAATTTTTAGCCTTTTAAAAGGAAGAGCCGGCGAATTACGCAGATATATCGGTTCGCAGATAAAAATGAAATTTTTGCCGTTTTTTGAAATCGTAATAGATGAAGAAGAAAAAGCAAGACAAAAAATTGATAAAATTTTAGGCCCAGTGGCGAAGGGGTAACGCGGTTGTCTGCAAAACAACTATGCGCCGGTTCGAATCCGACCTGGGCCTCAAAAAAATTGAAAATTGGAAACAAAGGTCCAGTGGCGGAATTGGCATACGCGCACGACTTAAAATCGTGTCCCGTAAGGGATGTGGGTTCAACTCCCACCTGGACCATTAGTAGCGTAGAAGAATACTGCTGGGATGGCGAAATGGCAGACGCACTAGCTTTAGGAGCTAGCGGGAGTAATCCCATGGGAGTTCAAGTCTCCCTCCCAGCATAGTACAATAAAAATATTGCGGTCATGGTTTAGTGGGTCAAAAATAATACATTATTTTTGACGGGCGAATTTCCTTAGATTTAATATAATAAAAATTCGCACCGGAAGAACGCGACCCCTGAAGAAGTCGCCTTCGGCGACTCTACGGGATAAACTTGCCAATTCGCGGAATTAGTACAGTGGTAGTACACGTGCTTGCCAAGCATGAGACGCCGGTCCGATCCCGACATTCCGCACAAATAGTTTCAATTCTCCCTGACCGCATATGAAAACATAAAAACCCCGTAACGGGGTTTTTATGTTTTGCAAAATATTCTTGCCCCGTAACTCCGCCGGCTGGCGGATGATGCGGGGTTCAATCTTAAAACTTCACAAACGCTTTGATAATTTCAATTATACCGGCTACTGCCGCCATAATGAATAAACCAAATAATCCCCAGATTATATGCTGTTTACCGGTTGTCCTTTTATCTTCATTGCCGGAATTCCAAATAAATTCGATAATTCCCCAAAAGAAAATCGCTATAGCGAGTACGAAAAGAACTTCTATGATGGGGTTGATAATCTCTGTTGTAACTTTATTGACGATATTCATTGATTGCCATAAAACGTTTAATTGCCGTAGTCAGTAGGTAAGATGGGGGCAGAGCTGGGAAGAATTCTTACCGGCTTAATAGTGCCGCCGGTTGAAATACCAAAAGCGGAAACAAATAAAGGCACCAAAGAAAGGCCGATACCAAAAACTATTTTTTTATGCGAAAGCTGATTAATAATTACGGATTCCATGTGGGCGGCGCGACCGTTCCACCTACGCCAATGCCGAAAGTTGACGCTACCACCTGAATAATTCCCCAGAAAGCAACCATAACGAAAACTCCTATCAAGCCATAGATAATATATCCTCTGGCCTCTTTCGCCTTTGTCTCATCTCCCGCTGCGGTAATATATTTCACGATTCCCCACAAAAATACCGCTACGGCAATAACCATAAAAAGAGGAATAATGGAATTCACCAAGTCTCTGACGGTATTAATAATCTCGTTCAATTTTGCCGCCAGCGCCATCAGTGGCATCGCGAAAGCCAAGCTAGCGATTAAAACTTTTTTCATATTATGAATTTAATGATTTATCGATTAATTTGATAATTAAGTATCGACCTCTGATTTTTTTTAAACACTTATTATATTACTATATATTTTACTCTTTATCGCTACTTTTACAATCCGGTAATGAAAGTTTGAACCGCTATCGCGATTGCCCAGGCGCCCAAAAGAATCGCCGTGCCTATTATTGTCCAAAGAAATGTCCTTTTGGCATCCTCTAATTGTTTTTCATTTCCTCTGGCAGTAACAAATAAAAATCCGGAATATATAATCGCGAGCGCGGCTATGGGAAAACCGATTTGAGCGACAATTTTTGCGACATTTGCGATAAGGTCGGCGAATGTTTTTGACTTTAAAGGATTTTCTAAGTCCGCCGAAACAAAACGCGCCAATCCAAAACTAATTATAAAAAAACTTCCCTTGATGAATGTTTTTATTTTTTTATTTTTATCTTTCATTTCTAATTGCTGCAATTTTTTTGATAAAAATTATTAATGTTTTGGGTGTATTTTCTCGTCGGTTGGTATCCTATATTTGCAACGGTATGAGCGTTATTGTCATATGGGCATTCCCAGCGCCTCATTGTCCCGCCGTAAGGAGACGGTTCATTGGCGCAATTGACGCTTGGCCTATTTGCCAAAGGCCCGCCATTATAAGCAGAGGAAGCAAGAGTAGGATTGCCGTACTTATTCAATAAATCCGCGTAATATTTCGTTCCGATATTTACATTATACTTCGAATCATTGATAAGTTTATCCCCAATTTGAGCATCGGACAAGCCGGCCAGAGAAGAATCGTAAAGCCGCGCCGTATCGGCTCTTACCTGCATTAGGCCATAAGAACCTTTACCGTCGTTTTCTGCGTTGAAAGCATTGGGATTTCCCGAAGATTCCGCCTGAATAATCGCCGCCACCCGCGCCGGTTCAACGCCATTTAAATCCGCTCCCAATAAATTTCCCGGTATATTCGCATTGCAATCAGCGGTCGGATTAATATCAGGAGAAAGCCCGGTTCCTTCCGGTGGTTGATTTTCTAAAATTTGAAAACCCGGAGTATTTGTATCAACGCCATCCTCATAACTGCCATCGTCTAGAATATTAGACACAGCAGTGCTGGTGTTTGAATTATTTAACGCCAAGCCATTTGAAGTGATTTGATTATTTAAAGATGACGATACAGGATTAGCCGTGCATCCTGCGGGAAATTTCTGCCAAAATTTGTATTTGTCCTGCAAAAGATTGCCCAAAATCAAGTCAACGATAAGCCAAGCGCCGAAAGCGATAAAAAGACCAATAAGAGTAAATTTGAAAATCGCTTTTCCCGTAGTGATTGCTTTTTCCGAACCGCCGGCAACAAGATATATGCCCGCCACCATCAAAGCAGTAGCCGATAAAGGCATGGCAATGGCGTATAAAATAAAATTGATAATTCTGTCTATCATCACGTAAAAACAAGCGACGGAACATGCCGGCTGACTCGCGCCGCCGCAGGGCACCAAAGGATATGTGACGCCAATAGCGGCAAAAGCAATCAAAGGAGCCATTGTCGCAATTACACTCAAGAAAATAAACAATTTTATTTTTTTCATATTTTATCAATTATTAAATAGACGGAGCCGGTTCGCTCTTTTTTTCCGCTGCTTGTAATAATTCGAGTAATTTGTCCAATTTTTTATGAACGCCCCTCACGGCATCGTAAATTTTCTTTTTGCCGGTTATTACATCCTCAACCATGGAGCGGAAAATATTGGTAACTTCCGATGGGTCCGGTTTAAGCCAGCCGCGGCTTTGGATTGCGGATTTATAAAAAATAGCCGAAGCCGGATCCTGCGGAATTTCAGCGAGAAGATCTCTTCTTACAGGAGGCAAAAACATCTCTGTCGCCAATTTAGCGATTGAATCCTTCCTTATTAAAGCGACTGCGGCCATCATTGCTCTGTCTGTATTAGCCGAGGATTTCGAAATCGCCAAGCCCTGTATTTTTCCGTAAGTCGCGTGAATTTTACCGTCTTTAACTTGAGGAACTTCCGCGACATCAAAATTAAGATGAGAATTTTTCTCGGCGATTTCTTTATACTCGCCGGCGTAACCGAAATACATTGCCAATATATTGGCGATAAAGGCGTTTTTGGAAGTCGGTAAAGACCTATTCCAGGAATAAGTCGTTTTATTGGGATCGGAAAATTCCGTAAAAAATCTTATCGCGCTTTCCACGGGATTTACCGCAAAATTACTGCTGCTTTCGCCCAATACCGAACGCAAAGTGATGGGATCGACTATCGCGTTACCGGTTTGCATTATTAAAAAAGAAATTATGTCTTCCGCGTAATCGATATTTTTAAAATCGCCCAAAGCGGCGCCGGCCTGGCTGATATTGCCGGATTTATCGCGAATAGTAAGCTTTTCCGCGAAATTCACAAATTCATCCCAAGTTTTCGGAGCTTTGGAAATACCCGCGTTCGCGAAAAGATCGCGGTTCCAATAAAGAACCATCGGGTCGATAATAAAAGGCAAGGCGATGATTCCGTTTGACGAAAGAAACAGTTCTCCTTCCTGTATAAAAGTGTCTTTGAAGGAACGTTCGGGAAAAGAAGCAAAAGGTATCTGAACAATTTTCGCCTTATCCTTCAAAATAAAATCCTGGTTCAAAAGCCAGATGTTCGGCCCTTTGCCGGAAGCCAAGGCGTCAACTAATTCGTTTTCGTAAGTGGCGGAATTTTTTTGGACATATTCGAGCGTGAAAAAACTTTTATTTTGTTCCGTAATGTCCGTAAATAAGCCGTTTATTTTTTCATACGGCTCGGCCCCCCAAACAACAATCGGAACGGGGGTTCCGTCGCCGGGGCCAGGCTTAAAACCGGGAATAATGCCGCTTATAAGCAAAACTCCTATTAAGGCGAGCCCCATCATTATTCCGATAACAACAAGTTGAAATTGACTCATAAATTATTTTTTGAAAATAAGACCGTAGTGATGTTCGCCGGGATCAAATTCTTTTACAAAAGAAAATCCCGCTCCTTCAGAAAGCGTTCTGGCGTTTTGCGGAGAAATTCTCGCATCCATAAGCGGACCTAGTTTCGACTTCTCATCTCCAACGTTCCATTCGATAATCACCAGCCTCCCGCCGGGTTTTAAAATACGCAAAGCTTCTTTTATCACCTGATTTTTATTTTCAGCCTGAAAAAGAATATTTGAAATAATAACCAAATCGACCGTGTTTTCTTTAAGCCGCGTGGCGTCGGGCATTTCCAGATCGGTCCATATCGTTTCGACATTATTAAGGCCAATCATCTGCGCCTGGCTGCGCGCAAAACTCAGCATTTCCTGCTGAATATCAACAGCATAAACTTTGCCCGACTTTCCGACTTTTTTTGCCGCTCCAATAACGTAATGTCCCGAACCGCAGCCGAAATCCGCCACTATCATTGACGGCGTCAAATCGAGCATTTCAATAATTTGTTCCGGACTTACAAACACAATATTATTTTATCACAAACACGTCAAGGAAGCGATGCTGTCGCCGGGGGAAACGTTCATAATCCTAACCCCTTGGGTCTGGCGGCCGAGATCGGGAATTTCCGAAATAGCGAGCTTAATTGCCTGCCCTTTTTGAGAAATGACTATCATTTCTTCGGATTCCGGACGCAGCACTCTGGCGCTCGTTAAAACGCCGGTTTTTTCGGTAACCTTCGAAGTTTTTATTCCTGCGCCGGCTCTTTTTTGCAAGCGATAACTTTTAAGATTAGTCTTCTTGCCATAGCCGTTTTTACTCATTGTTAAAAGCGACAAATTTTTGTCCTGAACGCCGATAATATCGCTACCGATTATTTCATCGCCTTTCTTAAGCCGCATTGCTTTAACGCCGCCGGCAGTTCTTCCCATCACTCTTATATCCGATTCTTTGAACCGTATCGATTGCCCCTTACTGGTTGCCAGAATAATATGATCTCCTTTTGCCGCGAGATGTCCCCAATTTAACTCGTCTCCTTTGGCCAATCGCAAAGCGAGTATACCGCTTCTTCTCACATCTTCAAAATGAGAAGCGGAAACTTTTTTAATCATTCCGTTTTTGGTTAATAAAATCAAAGACGCTTCTTCTTTTTTCAATTTTTTCGGCAAAACAAGAATTGAAGTAACTTTTTCTTCAGTATTCAAAGAAATAAAATTAATAATCGGCTTGCCTTTGGTGGCGCGCTTTCCTTCCGGAAGCTCATAAACTTTTATTTTAAAAGCTTTTCCTTTGTCGGTGAAAAGCAAAATGTCATCGTGAGTATTGGCAATAACGAAAGCGGAAACAAAATCTTCTTCTTTAGTTGAAATATCGATAACGCCCTTGCCGCCTCTGTGCTGAACGCGGTAAACGCTGGGACTCGAACGTTTAACGTAACCTGAACGCGTTAAAACTATCGCCACATCTTCTTCAATAACCAAATCTTCGGCCGACAATTCCTTGGCCGCGCGCTTTACAATTTTCGTTTTCCGTTCATCGACATGTTTCTTTTTAATGGCGGAGAGTTCGTCCTTTATCACCTGAATAACTTTTTTCGGATCCTTGAGCAAAGCCCTCAAATCCCTGATAATCGCCATTTTCTCTTTTAATTCATCGGTTATTTTCTGGCGTTCCAACCCGGCCAATGCCTGCAATTTCATTTCCAAAATTGCTTCGGCTTGTTTATCGGAAAATCTGAAAAGCTTTATCAGGCGAGTATGAGCAACTTCCTTATCAGGCGAACTTTTGATGGTTTTTATTATTTTATCAATATTATCGAGCGCTTTTTTCAATCCTTCGAGAATATGGACGCGAGCTTCAGTAATTTTCAAATCGAATTTCGCCCGACGCTCGATAACCTGCTTCCTGAAAATAATAAACTGCTCCAAAATATCCTTCAGGGAAAGCGTTTTAGGCTGAGTGCCCTCTTCCACTAAAGCGAGCATATTAAAATGATAAGCTTTTTCGAGGTCGGTATGCTTATAAATATTATTTAAAATTTTCTGCGGATTGGCGTCTCTCTTCAAATCAATTGCGATACGCAAACCGTCTTTGTCAGATTCGTCGCGTATATCTTTAATGCCTTCTATTTTTTTATCGGTCACGAGCGTTGCCATCGCCGACACCATTTCTGATTTATTCACCTGATAAGGAATGGAAGAAATTATTATTTGATAGCGGTCCTGGCTGGATTCGACGATTTCGGCTTCCCCTTTTGTCACAATGCCTCCGCGGCCGGTGGCGTAAGCGGAATAAATATCTTTTTCATTGAAAATAAGGCCGCCTGTCGGAAAATCCGGGCCTTTGACAAATTGAAGAAGGTCTTCGATTGTAGCCTTGGGATGTTCCAAGATATAAATGGTCGCGTCGATAACTTCGCCCAAATTATGAGGCGGAATATTTGTCGCCATGCCAACGGCAATGCCCAAGGTTCCGTTTAAAAGAAGCTGGGGCACTCTTGCCGGCAAAACAACCGGCTCTTTTCGGGTACCGTCGTAATTGTCTTTGAAATCAACAACTTCTTTTTCTATGTCGGACAGCAATTCATCGGCAATTTTTGCCATCCTTGCCTCGGTATAACGGTAAGCTGCCGGCGAATCCCCGTCAATCGAGCCGAAATTGCCCTGACCGTCAATCAAAGGATATCTGAAGGAAAAATCCTGAGCCATGCGGGCTAAAGTATCGTAAATCGCGATATCGCCGTGAGGATGATATTTGCCCAATGCATCGCCGACAATAGTCGCGCATTTTTTGAATTTCGCGGAATGAGTGAGCCCCATCTCATGCATTGCGTACAAAATGCGGCGATGAACGGGCTTTAACCCGTCTCTAATATCAGGCAAGGCGCGGCTTACGATAACCGACATTGCGTAGTCCAAATAAGACTCTTGCATTTCTTTGGCAATATCGCGCTCAACTATTTTATTTATCGGTTTATTTGATGAAATTTTTGAAGATTCCATAAAAATCTCTAATATCTTCTTTTATAAAATCAAATGGCTCTACGGTATTTTTTATTTCTTTATTTTGAAAATCCAACCTTGCGGCAATAAGCCAAACGGAAATTATTATTATCATTGTCGAAATAACCGCAATCAGAAGAATCTTTCTTCTAGTTGGTTCGGGCTTTTTTTGTAATTTTTCGATGAATGCGAAAATATCCATTTTCTCTGCTATGCTCCTTGATTTTCTAAAACAACAATACTTGTTCCATTCCCGTCAATATCTTTTTTCTTAATGGAAAACTTTTCGACAGGCTTCACATCCTTTTGTCCCATTTCAGCTAAAAACGATTTTAGGGCTTTTCCGTTATCCGGATAATGCATCGGAATAGCGACAGCCGGTTCTATCTGATTAATCGCGTTTCTCGCTCCTTCGGCGTCCAAAACCGTTTCTCCTCCAATAGGCACGAATAAAACATCTATTTCACCGATCTCTTCTTTCAATTCAGGCCTAATCTCTTTTTCTCCGAAATCTCCCATAAAACATAACTTCACATTTTCGCATCGCGCCATGTAAACGGTGTTGACGCCGTGCTTTTTACCCGAAACCGAATCGTGAAAAGATTTCATGCCTCGGATATAAATCCCTTTAATTTCGTATTCTCCGGGGCTGTCGACGAGGAAAAATTCCTGCCTCGCCGGCAGGCGGGCCTTTTCCCTTGCAATGCTTTCTACGCCGTTATGCCCATCGTGGTCGTGGCTTTGAACAAAAATATCGGCTTGAAAACGGGGCGGTTTTACGGCCGATTTTTTCGACGGTAAATCAAAAACAAGAGAAGTGTCCCCTGACTGAATCTTGAAGCAGGATAAGCCGTAATAGCTGATTACCATTTTTTCATATTAGCATATTTGACTAAAAAATAAAGGCCATCTATACTTATTTCAATGCCAAGCCAAAACAAGGGAAATAATATTTACCTTCAAGAGAAACAATCTCTTTCTATGGATTTCCTTTTGAAGACCTTTAGTCTTACCTCGCCCAAGGCCGGGGATCTTATCGAGGGAAAAATTATCGAACAAAAAGGCTCTTCGCTTTTTGTGGATTTAGGGCCCTACGGAACCGGAATAATTTACGGAAAAGAATTTAATAATGCCAGAGAAACAATTCACGCGTTAAAACCACAAGACGTCATTACGGCAAAAGTTGTCGACGCGGAAAACGAAAATGGATATATCGAACTTTCCTTGAGAGAAGCCGGCAATGAAATAATTTGGCGCGAAGCAGAAGAGCTTCAAAGAAAAAAAACAAACTTCGCTCTGCCCGTCATCGATGCCAATAAAGGCGGGTTGATATTGGATTGGAAAGGCATCCAGGGATTTCTTCCCGCATCGCAATTGCGTCTCAAGCATTATCCCCGAGTAGAAGGAGGAGATAAAGAAAAAATTTTGGACGAATTAAAAAAGCTTGTCGGCACCAGCCTGATGGTCACAATCATCACCACCGATTCCAATGAAGGAAAACTTATTTTTTCCGAAAAAGGAGCGGAAGTCGGCGAGCTGAAAGAAATAATTTCAAAACATAAAGTCGGCGACATTATCGAGTGCGAAGTGACCGGCGTCGTCGACTTCGGAGTTTTCGTAAAAATAGAAGAAGGCCTTGAAGGACTGGTGCATATTTCCGAACTCGACTGGTCTTTAGTGGAGAATCCGGCCGATCTGTATAGAACCGGCGATAAAGCAACCGCCCAAATCATCGAAATAAAAGACGATAAAATTTCTCTTTCACTTAAAGCGTTAAAACCAAATCCGTGGACAAGCGCCCAAAAAAAGTACAAAAAAGGCGATATTATCAAAGGAGTGGTTATTAAATTCAACAAGTACGGAGCGTTGGTTTCCATCGAGGAAGGCGTTGCCGGATTAGTCCACATCTCCGAATTCGGCTCGGAAAAAAAGATGAAAGAAAAAATGGAACTCGGCAAATCTTA
>PFNV01000036.1 GCA_002792165.1 Candidatus Tagabacteria bacterium CG_4_10_14_0_2_um_filter_40_13 | reverse complement strand
CAGTCCAAAAACCGGTGATCTTTAGTCCCGGCAAAACCTTTTTTAAATCGCTTACAATTGTTTGTACCTCCGGTAATTCCGGCATAGAATTTATTTTACCAATAAATTCTTCAACTCTTCGCGAGCTACTTCCCGGTCATCCCAACGTATTTTCGTCCCTTTCGGCCCCATTATCCACGGTTCTGCGCCTTTTCCCGTGATAATCACCGCGTCGCCGGTCTTTGCGTATCTGAATGCTTTATTGACGGCTTTTCTTCTATCAAGAATAACTTCGCAATTGCCGCTCGATATTCCTTTTTTTATATCATGAGCTATAGCTCTCGGGTCCTCGTCATATGGATCCTCATTGGTCAAAATAACCTGATCGCAATGTTTTGATGCAATTTTTCCCATTTCCGGCCTTTTCCATTTATCTCTGCCGCCGCCGGCGGCGCCAAAAACGCAAATTTTTCTTGAACTCTGAAAAATCTCGTAAACTTTTTCCAAAGAATCGGCCGTATGCGCATAATCGACAATAACCTTGAAATCTTGGCCTTCTTCGATACTTTCCATTCTGCCTTCAATGCCGGAAAATTTTTCAATAGCGGACTTTATCGTATTCATCCCGATATTTTGAGTCTTGACAAAGGCAATGGCGGCAAGAATATTGTACAAATTAAATTCGCCGGAAAGTTTGGATTGAACGGTCATTTCGTCTATTTTAAACATTATACCGTCTTTTTTCAGACTAAAACCTGCGAGATTTCTCAAGCTGAATTTTATTTTTTCATCAACATCAATGTTTAGAAAATAAGAAGACGCGGGATCATCTTCATTTACTATGACGGTTTTCCGTTTCGCGCGCGATTTTTCCAAAGCTCTGAAAAGCTTCAATTTTGCGTCGCGATATTTTTCAAAAGAACCGTGGGATTCGATATGCTCCGGACTTAAGTTGGTGAACATCAAGGCATTAATTTGGATAAACTTGTGCCGATATTGGACTACGCCTTCAGAAGTCATTTCGAGTAAAGCGTATTGGCATCCCGCTTTTACCGATTTACGCAAAAAATTTTGGAGAAAAAACCTGCCCGGCATAGTCATTTTATATTCGTTCTTTTCCGAATCTCTGTCTATTTTAAAGCGCAAACTTGAAGCAAGGGCGGTTTTATAACCTGCTTCCGCAAGAATCGCATTAATTATTTCTATGGTGCTCGTTTTCCCTTTAGTGCCGGTAACTCCTAAAACGAAGATTTTACGGGAAGGGAAGCAATAAACAAGCCCCGCAAAAAAAGCCAAAAGCCAATGATAGACCGGTTGCAGAACCTTAAAAAGCCTTTTTGGAATTATTTTTTTTATTGGCCTTAAAAATGTATCTATATTCATGATTTTCCCAATATTTTGAGCGCTTCTTTGACGCGGTTCTGCGTTCCGGCAATATTGGGCGATAACTGCTTGATAGCGTCTCTGGCCTCGGAATAGGAATATCCCAGAATACGCAAAGCTTGAAGAATATCTCCTTCTTCTTTCAAGAAGACGTTTTCTTCGCCCGCAAAACCGATCTTTCCCAGCTTATCCCTCAATTCAAGAATAATTTTTTCGGCGATTTTTTTACCAATGCCGGAAACCTGCGTAAGATACGAAGTTTCGCCTGCGGCGATGGCGCGCTTCAACGTATCGAGCGGCGCAACTGCTAAAACACCGAGGCCGGATTTAGGACCGATGCCGGAAATTTGGATTAGAGTTTGAAAAAATTCCAGTTCGGCATATTCCAAAAAGCCGTAAAGCTCTATGGTGTCTTCGCGCAAGTAAAGATGAGTCCACAATTTAAATTGCTCTTTGGTTTTCGCCTTCCTTAAAACATCCGGACCGGCAAAAATGCGGTAACCGACTCCATTTGCGTCAATTATGACAAAACGCTCTCCTTTGAAAATAATTTTTCCTTCAACGCAAGAAATCATTATGCTTTAACAATATCAGAATTTGCATTATTTTGCGAGATTTGCTATAAAATATACAATATGCCAATTAAAAAATCTGCGAAAAAAGCCTTACGGCAATCAAAAAAACGTGGCTTGGCCAATCTTAAAAAAAAGAATGCGGCAAAAGGTATTATTAAAAAAATCGAGAAATTGATAGCCGCAAAGAAAGTTGAAGAAGCTAAAAAGCTTATTCCTTTAGCTTATAAAGCGGTGGACAAGGCGGCCAAAACCGGCGTCATCAAAAAAAACGCCGCAAGCCGGAAAAAATCCCGCTTAATGAAGATGTTCAACTAACGAAATTTCGCGGCCGCGAAATTTTGTTAGTTATAATTTAATCAAAAATTTTTCTATTCCTGTTTCAAAGTCCGTCCGGCCCCGACGAGCATTATGGTATAAATTTACAAGCTCCGACGAATATCGAGCCAATTCTTCTTCGGTATAAAGGCGCGTTGCAGACGCGGTTTTTTTAACCACATAAGGATGCAAATGTGTTTTTTCAACTATTTTTTTCTCCGGCAAGGGCTGAAGTTTTTTAACAATGAGAAGATTTTTTATTTGCCAAACGATTTTCCAAAAAATTTCTTCGATATCGGAGCCGGAAAGCATTGCTTTTTGAAATAAAAACCACGCGCGACTCCTGTCTTTTGAGGCTATCGCATCGGTAAGATGAAAAATATTGACTTTTTCCGCCTCGGGTCTTCTGCTGAAAGATTCTTTTACCGAATTTAAAGCGTATTTTTCAAGCTCGTGGGAAAGAAGCCATAAATTTCTTCCGTATTGCTGAATCATTTCTTCGCGGAGACCACTGGTCATTTCTACCTCTTTTTTCTTTGCCTCTTTTTCCAGCCAAATTCTAAGCTGGGGAAGCGGAAGAAAATTAAATTCTTCAACTTTTTCAGCAAATTTTTGGAAATACCGGAGATGAGAAGGTTCTAAACTCTCTTCGCAAAAAACAAAAATTTTTTTGGAGCATTTGCAAAGTTCCAAATTTTTTACGAGAAAATCGGGCAAATCTTCTTTTTGAAAAAGATTTTCGCAGACAATGATGTAATGCCCGCCAAAAAGGCTTTCTTCGCGCGCCAATTCCTCGAAAGACAGCTTTGCGAACGTATCTGCGTCAAGCCACGAAAGTGAAAATGTCCGATTCTTGCCGTCGGACAATTGCCCTAAAAACTCGTGAAGCCGCTCGCGGCTTCTAAAATTATCTTCACCAAAAAAAAGATAAATCATCTTAGGTGGTAACTTTTTGACTAAGTATGTTTCTGATTTTTTCTACGATCTCTCCCGGAGTGGAACTAGATTTTATCAGATAATCCGCCGCTCCGCTCGCGAAAGCCCTGTCAATATCGTCTTTCTGGCTCAAATTAGTCAAAGCAATTACCGGAATTTCGGATAATTGAGGATTTTTTTTCATTTCCTTGATCATTTGGAATCCATCCATGCCGGGTAAAACCAGATCCAGGAGAACAACGTCTGGTTTTTCGATCTCTATCAATTTAAAAGCATCAACGGCGCTCACTGCAATCTGCGCCTCAAAATTTTCTTTTTCTAATTTCTGTACAAGTAAACCCCCTAGAAATTTATCATCCTCTATTAAAAGAACGATGGGTTTTTGAAAACCGCCGGAAACTTTCTTTAATTCTTGAATCGGCATACAAGATTTTATTATTTACTCTTTATCGGCAGAGAGAAATAAAAACGCGATCCTTTACCCTCTTCAGATTTAAACCAAATCTTTCCTTTGTGATTTTTAACTATTTCTTTCGCGATATACAAACCGAGCCCGCTACCCGCGATCTGCATGCGCACGGCGTTATCTCCTCTTAAAAACTTAGTAAAAAGTTTTTTCTGCTGTGACATCGGAATACCTATACCATTATCTCCCGCGCAAAATTCGATAGCATTGCCTTTTTTCGCCGCAGAAATGGATATTTTTCCTCCTTCGGACGAATATCTGATGGCATTTTCGATAAGATTAGTAATCGCCATTTTAATAGTCGAATTATCGCAAAAAAGCCACATTTCCTTTGATGACATTTTAGTCTCTATTTTTAGATTTTTCGCTTTAATCTCCGACGCAAGCGAAGATATAACGCTTTTTACAAGAACGGTAAAATTGTGTTTCTGAAAATTGCGGGCAGACCTTCCTTTCTCCAGTCTCGCTATATTCAAAAGGTCGCCAACAAGAATAATCATGCTCTCCGTTATTTCATGGCCTCTTGCGAGAAGATTTTTTTGCGAGGGAGTCAATTTGCCCATATCTCCTTCCAAAAACATTTTAAAAACCCACTTCAATCCCGAAAGAGGAGTTTTTAATTGGTGGGCGGCTATAAGAATAAGTTCTGATTTTGCTTTGTTATCCATATTTTTTTAATTAAATATTAATTTTCTTATTCAATAAAATGATAACACTCTTAAAATCAAAAATACAGTAAAAAAGATTGTATTATGAGGGTAAGCGGGGGATAAGGCTTTTGAAACCGAGTTTTTCGAATAAAAATCGGATTTTCTCGGGATCATATGCCTCTTTCCAGGTGGCGCCCGATAAATCAAAAGGAATAGGCGCATCGCGCCGGATTTTCGCCAGATCTCTGCTGAAAAAAGCTTCTTTTTCCTTTTCTTTTAATAAATTGATCGTACGCGCTTTTATGCCCGCTTCAATCAATTCATTCTCGCTTTCCTTGATCTTTTTATAAATGGATTCAAGTGAACCGAATTTTTGAATGAGTTCGCCGGCAGTTTTTTCTCCAATGCCGGGAACGCCGATGATGTGGTCCGAAGCATCGCCTTTCAAGCCCTTAAAGTCCGGCAGAAGTTCGGGCAGAAAACCAAATCTTTGTTTTACTCTTTCTTCGTCATAAAAAACAATTTCTTTGATGCCTTTACTCAAAAAATAAACTACTACTTCGTCGTCCCTCGCTAATTGCAAAACATCAAGGTCTCCGGAAGCGATAATAACCTGCAAATCTTTTTCATTTTTTGTTTTTTCGACGATCGTGCCGAGCGCGTCGTCGGCTTCGAATCCGGGAAACTGGTAAAGGGGAATTTTAAACGCTTCCAAGATATCGCGCGATTTTTCGATTTGTCCGATAAGTTCGTCCGCCATTTTCGGACGCTGGATTTTGTATTCCTTATAAGCGAGATGGCGAAAAGTCTGCTCCGGCAAATCATAGCAAGCGGCCAGATAATCCGGCTTGATTTCCCGCATAATTCTCAAAATCATCGACGTAAAACCGTAAACCGCGCCTGTCGGCTCGCCGGAAGGCGACGTAAAAGGAGGAAGCGCGTGAAAAGAACGGTGCAATAGAGCATGGGCATCGAGAAGTACTAATTTTTTTCTTTTTTCTTTATCATTATCGAACATTTTATTTATCGCAATCAGACAAGCGTCCGATTGTTATTTTCCTTTTATTATCGCTTATGTGTCCAAATTTTATTTCGATGTGATTTTTCGGAAGAATTCTTCTGACTTTATCTGCCCATTCTATCAAAATAATATTACGAGAATCGCGAGCCAGATCCTTAAAACCCAAATCGGATAATTCCTTTGCTTTTTTAAAACGATAAGCATCGATGTGAATAAAACGCGCGTAATGAAGAACGCGTAACGCGTAAATTCTCATTAAAACAAAAGTAGGGCTTACTATATTTTCTTTTATTCCCAATCCCCTTGCAAATCCTTGGGCAAAGACTGTTTTTCCGCTCCCTAATTCTCCGATTAAACCGATAATTACCGCTTTTTTGTATTTTATTTTCAAAATCTTTTTGGCGAAATCCTCCGCAAATTTCCGGGTTTCTTCCGCGTTTTTTGTGATAAAAAGCTTATTCATTAAGCCAATTATATCATAAAAACTATAAACAAAAGTAAGGCTGTGCATGGGGTTGACTTCCGAATGCCGATTTGCTAGAAATTAAGAAGAGGATAAAAATTAAGTAAATTCTTTGAAAAGGAGGCGCGATAATGAATAAAGGTAATTATTCAACAATGTTGGAAGTGATAGCAAATGATGTTCGCATTTCTGCGGCGCAAGTAGAAACTATACTTGGAGCATTTTACAATTTTGTAGCGAGATCATTGAAAATGGGTCGCCGCGTAGTTATTACCGATTTCGGAGTGTTTTTTGTGAAAAACAGGGAAGTGCGTTTTAAATCAAGCAAATGGCTATTGAGATTTTTAAATAGTTAAAAAATTTTTAAATTAAATCAGTCAAATAGATTTGACTGTTTTTTTATTTTATTCAAAATGAATGTCGCTGTTTTGCCGGCTAATTTTTTCGGCAAGGAAGGGATAGGATTTTAATCAAAAAATAATGAAGTAATGAATAGATATCCATTTCTAAACGATCGTCTAGTTTTGGATAGCATGATTTTTGGATAATATAAATAGCATAATAGCGCAGTAAACTATTTTATTTGACAGGTTGATTTATGAATTGATCTAGGTCAAATTAAAGTGTAATTTCAAATCTTCTTCATTAGTGAGATTCATAATTTCTCCATAGCGAACATACGGTCTGATATTGAAAAATTCTACGATAAATTCAATTTCATTTTGGCAAGGATAAGGGTGAACAAAGACGCTTTTCTGCAGTTCACGAAATCCTAATTCTTTCAATTTGTTGCGTAACGCGTTCCGCGCTTTTCGTTTTCTTTCGGGAATATCAAAAATCACCATTCGCCATTTTCCGTCCCAAACAGTCGGATTTTTAATTTCCATTTCATCAATTTTATATTCCAGCGCGTATTGCTTGCCTAATTTTGTTAAGGTGAGCCGGATCGCGCCGTCGGATTTTTCCTGCCAATCTATTAATTTCTCGTAGCGGAATTCTTGGATAATTCTTTTTAAATAATCGCGGTTTACTTTTTGCCATTCTTTACCCAGTTCTTTTAGGATGTAGCCGTGCGTTCTTGGAGAGGGAGTTAGGCTCATCGCAAGCCCGGCCTGCAAAATAAGAAGAAGTTTTTTCTTAATCGGACTTGTGAATTTTTTCTTTTTCATATCTTTTTGTATTTATAAAACTATTTCGTAAAATACTGCCGTTATAAAATACCGCCTCCATAAAATTTTAATCGATAAGATTTATTAAGATTCATTAAATTCATTCTATCCAAAATCAAACGATCGTCAAGATGTGGATAGCTTATGGTTGGAATTTTTTTACGGGTAGGCTTGATAAAATCTTGCTAAAATGCTAGAGATAAAGACAGTATGAACGAGGCGCTAGAAAAAATCCAGATTATTTTCAAGGAATCTAAAACCTTCGCCCTGCTTTCCAAATTAACAGGCGAAGATTACAAGTTTCTCGCGAAAGAAGCGCTCAAAAGCGCTCTTCTCGAAAAAAAACTAAGCGTTTTTTCTTCACCTGAAATACCGGAATTTCAAAAAAAATGGGCTTCCGTACTCTTTAAAGAAGAATCCGCTTCTTCCCCTCAACAAACTTCCATCCGCATACCAAAAAATCAATACAAAGTTAAAGAGCTCAGCTACGAAGAAGATGATAATTTTCTTTCCCTCGTAATAACCTCTGAAAACGGCGAATTAGACAAAAACGCGATTATTGTCGAACCAGTTCCGGCAAAAATAAACGCAGTTTTTTGTTTTTTTGACCCTCATGACGCCGAAATACTTCAACAAGCGGAAACAAAAATTATCTTGCCGCCGAAAGAAAAAATAATTTTCATAACTTCGGGCGAAAAAACACTTGCCGAAAAAATTTTTCAAATTATTAAAACGGTCTTTCCCGATTTTATCCTATCTTCCAAAATTGCCACTCTGCTCTTCGCCGCTTTAATCACGGAAACCAATAACTTCGTCCGCCCCGTAAGCCAGGAAGTGCTTCATTTCGGAAGCGAACTTCTGGCCGCCGGCGCAGATAAAGAACTTGTTAAAAACATCCTCAATGAAGAAAAAACCATTTCTTTCGCCCGCCTCTTAGGAAGAGCTCTGGCGCGAACCCACATCGACGGTAATTTGGACGCGTCATGGACGTTTCTTACCCAAGAAGATCTTAAAAAAACGGACAATCTCAAGATATCGCCGTCTTTTTTTTATAATATCGTCCGTAATCTGCGCGAACTTATTCCTTTCCGCAATCTCTCTCTGCTTTTCTGGCAATCTGACAAAGACATTTACGCTATGACTGTCGCTGACGAAGAAAAAAATCTCATTCCTCTTGCTCAACAACTGGGCATAAGCTTACAAAGCAAATTCTTCGTTACGGGACCATTTAATAACTTTTCAGAAGCAGAGCTGCATTTTCGAAAAGCTCTTAAAGAAATGGTCTCTTTAAAGATTTAGAAAAATAAGGACTCCGCCTCGGCGAACATTTTATTTATTCAAAGCAATATAAACATTGCTGGAACGCGCGCATTAGGATAGAATTAAGATACGATGGTACAATTTGACGAAGAAAAACAGGAAAAGCGGCTCGAAGAATTGCGTGAACGCGAGGAAGAAGACCTCGCAAAAATATTGGCTCAAAGATACGGTTTACCTTATCTCAATCTTTCTAAAATGACTATTGACCTCGATTATTTAAAACTTATCCCGGAAAAGACCAGTGAACAGGCGAAAGCGATAGTTTTTCAGGGAATAGGAAAAAATCTCCAAATAGCGGTTAATAGTCCGAAATCGGATGCAACTGCGCAAATTATTCAAGAACTGCAAAATAAAGGCTATCAAGCCAAACTTTATCTGGTTTCCAATCTTTCTCTGGAAAAAGCCCGAAAAAAATACAAAGACATTCCCGCCTTCATCGAAATATCGAAGGGTATTATAGATATTTCCCCCGAAAAGTTAGAAACATTTGCCGAAGAAGTGCAAACGCCCGATGATTTGAAAAAACATTTTACATTCATGGCTTCCGCAAAAGAAAACCGCAGAATATCCGAAATCCTCGAACTTATTCTCGCGGCAGCGATACAAATGGACGCTTCCGACATCCATATCGAACCTCAAGAAAAACAAGTCCGCTTAAGATTCAGGCTCGACGGCGTTCTTCAAGATATTCTTTATTTTGAACAACGTTACTTTCAACTTCTCCTTTCGCGCATAAAACTTGTTTCAGAATTGAAACTTAATGTCCACGACAGACCTCAAGACGGCCGTTTCAGTATTCACTTAAAAGGCATCGAAATAGAAATTAGAACATCTGCCCTGCCCGGACCTTACGGCGAATCTTTAGTCTTAAGGATATTAAACCCTAAAACAATTGCCGTTACTTTCGAAGACTTAGGAATACCGCCCATGCTTGCCAAATTCCTCTTTAAAGAGATAAAAAAGCCGAACGGGATGATTTTGACCACGGGACCTACCGGCTCCGGTAAAACCACCACTTTATACGCATTTTTGAAAAAAATTTACACGCCCAGCGTTAAAATTATAACCCTGGAGGAACCTATCGAATATCATATTCAGGGAATCACCCAAACTCAAACAAATCCAAAAGCGGGATACGATTTCGCAAGCGGCCTGCGCTCTATCCTGCGCCAAGACCCCGACATCATCATGGTCGGCGAGATTAGAGATTTAGATACCGCAAAAACGGCAATTAACGCGGCTTTGACCGGCCACTTGGTTTTTTCAACGCTTCACACCAACGACGCAGCCGGAACAATACCGCGCTTGATAGATCTGGGCGTAGAACCGAATATTTTGGCTCCCGCCATAAATGTTTCAATGGCTCAGCGTCTTGTAAGAAAATTATGCAAAGAATGCAGAAAAAAAGACGGACCGAAAGAAGACGAACTCCGCGTCATTAGAAATATAATCAATTCTCTGCCTAAAAACGTCAAAAAGCCCTCATTAACAAATATAAGTGTTTGGCGAGCCGTAGGTTGCCAGAAATGCCACGGCACCGGCTATAAAGGTCGCATGGGTATTTTTGAGGCCATTCTAATCGACGATGAATTGGAGCAGTTGATATTAAAACATCCATCCGAAGCGGAAATTAAAAAAGCCGCGAGCAAGCAAGGAATCCTTAATATGAAACAAGATGGAATTTTGAAAATAATAGAAGGAGAAACTTCTTTTGAAGAAGTGACCAGGATAATAGAGCTGGAGGCTTCTTTCAGCCTCGCGGAATTAGCAGCCGCCGAATAAAAAAAGAGAATAAAATCTTTTCAGAAATCTCTAGGCAATTTCTTTAAGTATGGGTACCTAAAGATTAGAATTACCTCGAGGATAGTTTCCGCGACCCCGCCAAAGGCGGGGAACCGAAACGTCCTCTAAAAGAAATTCCGATAAAGTAAATAAAACTTCATTGCCTAGAGATTTCTGAAAAGATTGTTGAATACATTAATTTTGCAGTATTTTATCAGATTATTATAAATTTGTCAATAGCTCGTATTAAATCATCTAAAATGACACCGAAAGGATAACGATTAAATCATATAAAAAGACACCGAAATATGTGGTAATTTATGGGCATTATAGGCCTAATAATCGAATAAATTATCACTATGAACATAGAAGCAAGGAAACAATATATGGAAACATTAAGGGAAAGATACTTAAAAGCGGGCAAAGAGGAAAAGGGCGGAATACTGGACGAGTACTGCCGGAACACGGGGCAAGAGAGAAAATATGTTATCAAGAAATTTAGATACAAAGTGAAGTTGAAAGAAACGAGAAAACCGAAAAAAGAATACTACGACGGATATGTTAAAGCCGCCTTGGTTCAAATTTGGAAGATATTTGATTGTCCTTGCGGCCAGAGATTGAAGCCTTTACTGGAACCGGAAACAGACAGATTAAGAAACTTCGGAGAACTTAAATGTTCCGATGAAGTTGCCGAAAAACTAAAAAAGATGGGTTCGGCAACCATAGACAGAAAACTGAAACATGAAAAAGAAGTTTTGCTGCTGGACAGAAAATACAAAAAGAAAAATCCTCTGTTGAGCCATCAGATACCGATAAAGGTAAGCGCTGATTTCGACCGAGCGGCCGTTGGCCATACTCAAGTTGACCTTGTGGAGCACTGCGGCGTTTCTGCCGCCGGAGAATACGTAAACAGCATGGCTTTTGTTGATGTTTGCTCTGGTTGGTGGGAAGGAGAAGCGGTTATGGGCAAAGGACAAGAAAGAGCTTTCGCCAGCCTCA
>PFNV01000035.1 GCA_002792165.1 Candidatus Tagabacteria bacterium CG_4_10_14_0_2_um_filter_40_13 | reverse complement strand
CTGACGCCCTGACGGGCTACGGAGGTTCAAATCCTCTCCTGCGCATTATAATTGGCAGCGAGGAAGAATTAAGAATTTATTATTAATGCGACCGAGTGAACCAATTATATCTATAGATATGTCATTATTGCAGGAAAATTTAATAAAATTGCAGTGCGGAAAATGTAAAAGAAACAATTACTGGACGCGGAAAAACAAGAAAAAAGTTGAACGGAAAATTACATTGAAAAAATACTGCAAATGGTGCAAAAAGCGCACTGAACACAAAGAGGCCAAAAAGTGATTTGGTCTTTTGAGGGAGCTTAGTTAAGTGGTATAACAGCGGTCTCCAGAACCGCGGTCGGGGGTTCAATTCCTCCAGCTCCCGCAAGTATGGCGGACAGGCAGAACCATTGGGAGGGGTTCGTTTTTTAAAACGAAAGCCGGAGCGCGACGGCGCGAGGCGGGGTCGCGAGTTTCGCCAGTAGGCGAAAACTTGTGACCGATTCCTCGTACCCCCGCATTGATTACTTCGCCGCGCTTCCTACTTTTTTCCGTTCGAGGCGTGAGCCCGAAGCCCATCAGCCTTGAGCTGAGATCGGCCTTGGGCCGACCTTTTCTTCTTCTTTTTCGGCATTACTCTTTCTACTATCCCAATGACAATTTCCCCTTTACTGGCGGAAATAGAAATAGTCCCGCCTCCTGACATTTTCCCTCTTACGATATATTCCGCAATAGGATTTAAAATTTTACTCTGAATCAAACGATTCAAAGGACGCGCGCCGTAACGGGCGTCAAATCCTTCTTTTGCGAGCATTACAAGAACTTCCGGCGAAACTTTAAGATTAATATCTCTTTCGGAAAGCCGTTTTGTAACCCGCTGCATCTGAATATTTACAATTTCTTGCAAATTTTCCGGCGTTAAAGCGTCGAAAATAATAATTTCGTCCAATCGGTTCAAAAATTCCGGCCGGAATCTGTTTTCCAAACTGTGATAAATCTTATCTTTCAATACCGAAGCTTTTTTAGTCTGGTTGTCGGGACTCGTGGAAAAACCCAAAGTTTCCATCTCTCGCACATATTCCGAACCGACGTTCGAAGTCATAATCAATATCGTATTTTTAAAATTAACGTGGCGGCCTTTGGCATCGGTCAAGCGGCCGTTATCGAGAATCTGAAGCAGGATATTGAAAACTTCGGGATGAGCTTTTTCTATTTCGTCAAAAAGTACAAGACTGTAAGGCCGGTGGCGAATCATTTCCGTCAATTGCCCTCCTTCTTCGTAGCCGACATATCCCGGAGGAGAACCGATGAATTTGGAAACGGTATAACGCTCCATATATTCGGACATGTCTATTCTGATAAGCGCTTTTTCGTCGTCAAACATGTATTCGGCCAGTGTTCTGGCAAGTTCGGTTTTGCCGACGCCGGTCGGGCCCAAAAACATAAACGAGCCGATTGGCCGGTCAACATAAGAAATTCCGGCTCTTGAACGGCGCACTGCGTGACTAATTTTCGAAATTGCGTCGGTTTGGCCGACAACGCGCTTTTTGAGAATATCTTCCATTTTCAATAATTTTGCGGATTCGGATTCAAGCATTTTGGAAATGGGAATACCTGTCCATCGGGAAACGATATCGGCAATTTCTTCTTCGCCGACTTCCTCTTTCAAAAAACGGCTGCTCTGAAGTTTTTCGAGTTTTTTATCTTCACTTTTTAATTTCTCCTGCGCCAAAGGAATACTTCCGTAGCGAATCTCGGCAACTTTGGAAAAATTGGCTTCGCGTTCCGCTAAATCAGCCTCTTGTTTTAAAGATTCGATTTCTTTTTTAAAGCGGCGCGCGCTGGTAATAGCTTCTTTTTCAGTTTTCCATTTTGCTTCAAAGCCGGACATTTTTTCTTTCAAATTATCTATTTGTTTCTGAAGTTTTTTGACTTTTTGCCTGGCTTTCGGGTCGTCTTCTTTTTTAAGCGCTTCTTTTTCTATCTCCAGTTTCATAATTTCCCGCCTGGACGACTCAAGTTCTTCGGGCATGCTGTCCAATTTCAAGCGTAAACCGGAAGCGGCTTCGTCTATCAAATCAACGGCTTTGTCCGGCAAATAACGCTCGGTAATATAACGGCTGGAAAATTGAACGCTGGCCTGAATCGCGGCATCCGTTATTTTTACGCCGTGATGAATTTCATATTTTTCTTTTATCCCCCTTAAAATGGCGATGGCGTTTTCCTGCGAAGGTTCCTCGACATAAATCGGCTGAAAACGCCTGGCTAAAGCTGAATCTTTTTCGATGTATTTTTGATATTCTTTCAGCGTGGTCGCGCCGATCGTTTTTAATTCTCCTTTTGACAAAGCGGGCTTCAGCATATTAGAAGCGTCAATCGCGCCTTCCGCGCCGCCCGCACCGACAATAGTATGAAGCTCGTCGATAAACACGATTATTTTTCCGGAGGATTGCCCAATTTCTTTCATCACCGCTTTTAACCGCTCCTCGAATTCACCGCGGTATTTTGTGCCTGCGATAAGCATACCCAAATCTAAAGAAACTATTTCCTTGTCTTTCAAAGATTCCGGAATATCGCCCTGAACAATGCGGCGGCTTAATCCTTCGACGATAGCGGTTTTTCCCACGCCCGCCTCGCCAATTAAAACAGGATTGTTCTTTGTCCGTCTCGAAAGTGTCTGCATTAATCTTTTAATTTCTTCTTCGCGGCCGATAACAGGATCAATCTTATCCTCCCGCGCAAGTTGAGTAAGATTCCGGGTGTATTTTTCCAAAACCCTAAATTTCTTTTTAGTTTGTTGCGCTTCCATTACGCCCGAAGTGCCGCGCGCTTCTTCTAAAGCCCGCATTACCGTATCCTTGTCTATGCGGAATCTTATCATTATTTCACGAGCCCGCGAAGGAGCGTCCAAAAGCGCGAGAAATAAATGTTCGACAGAAATATATTTATCCTTCAAATATTGCGCGACCTTTCCGCTTACATCCAAGACGCGCGCTAAATCCGGCGTAAGATAAACCTGAGAAGAAATCTGCATAATTGTGCTCGCCCTTCCGATTTCTTCCAACTCATCAATAATCGCGTCTGTCAATCCGTTAATATCAGTTTCCATTTTTTCCAGAATAGTCAAAACAATGCTTTCTTCTTCGGAAAGCAACAAAGCGGCGAGCAGATGAAGGGTATCGAGCTGATTCTGTCCCCTCTCCATCGCAAGCTCGTGAGCTTTTCGCACGGCTTCCTGAGCTTTAACTGAAAAATTTGAAAATGGCGGCATATGATTAATTTTATTTTTCTAAATATTTTCGGGACGGGGTTCCAGCGTACCCGAAAAATTCGATTCTTTTCCTTCGCGCAGAACCTTTAAAGTTATCTTTTCTCCGGCGCGATGACGGTTAATTAAAGACGACAATGTATTGCTTTGAGTAATCTTAACGCCGTTAAATTCAAGAACAATGTCTCCTTCCTTAAGGCCCATTTTTCCAGCCGGACTGTTTGCCATTACCGCGGGCTCGTCTTTCGGACCTTTACTTAGCAATGCTCCGTAATCGACTGATAGTTTTTTCTCTTCCTTGACTTGGGCATTAATAAGCGCATATCTTATTCCCAAATACGCATATTCGATCTTTCCGAATTGCTTGATGTCGGCAAGGTCTTTTTTAACAAGATTGATGGGCAGCGCAAAGCCGACGTTTTCCGCACCTTGCGCAATAGCCGTATTGATACCTATTGCTTTTCCGCTTAAATCGAGTAATGGTCCGCCGGAATTACCGGGATTAATGGCGGCATCGGTTTGAATAAGTTCCTGCAAAACCTCATCTCCGCCCGTAGCGCTTGAGGCAATAATACTGCGGCGCAAACCCGAGATAACGCCCACTGAAACGGTGTTTTGAAATTCTCCCAGGGCATTTCCGATCGCAATAACAGTTTGACCAACTTTAATATTTTCCGAATCGCCAAGCGGAACAAAATTGTATCCGGAAGCAGGAGGAACGTCTTCATCGATTTTCAATATGGCAACGTCCTGCAGAGAATCCAACGCTAAAACTTTTGCTTTCAATTTTTTTCCGTCATTCATAATAATCCAATAAACCGCTTCCTTATCCGCAACGACATGCTTATTAGTTGCAATTAATCCATCGACGGAAATAAAAAATCCCGTTCCGGTGGAAATCTGTTTGTTCTCTGTCCCTTTCTGGCGATATTGAGGAACTTGAAAGTTGGGCAAAAGTTCGGGTGGAAAAAATTGCTTAAAAAATTCATCCTGCCCAAAAGGATTTACAAAGTATTGTTCAAAAACAGGCAAATCTTTAGTTGCAATTACGCTCACTACCGCCGAAGAAACTTTTTCCACGGCTTTTACGATAAAATCTTGCTCATTAGTAAAAACTGGGGGCGCCTGATTCGCGTTTGAATTATTAAGATCAGGCGTAACTTTTTCAAGCACTTTATAAATCGCCTGAGTCATGAGCGGCGGCGCCTGATTCACTAAAGTCACGGTAACAATACCGGTAACAAGCGAGGTGACAAAGGAGACCAGAATAATAAGGGTAACGAATTGTGTTTTAGTAAGATTATCCATGGTATTGACTATTTAATTAGAATATGGTAATATTTTAGCAAAGTCAGGTTATTTGTCAAATAAATGTATGTGGCCTTATGCAATAAAAATAAATAAGAAAGGAGGCGATTTTAATGACGGAGGGAATGGTATCTACTATTTGTATAAAATGGCGGGAAAAAGAGGTTCTATTGGTACCGAACATTGACCCCGTAAAACCCCTCGGATTCTGGGGCTTACCTGGCGGAAAAACGAAGAACGGCGAAACTCCGGAATCAGCCGCTCTCCGCGAGCTGGCGGAGGAAACAGGACAAAAAGGAATAATCGGAAAATGCAACGCGGAAATTTCCAAAACCGGTTCCGGCGGCGATTATATCCATTATTTTATCAACGTTAAAATTTCGCCGGGAAAGGAACTGAAGAACTGCGGAGATCCGGGCATCGGGGAACCAAAATGGATCCCCTTTCAAGAAATAGTCGCAGGGCAAATTAAAATGTTTCGGGGCCATATTCAAGGATTAATTCTGGTCCTTGAAAAAATGGCGGAAGAAAAAAATTCACAAGGGAAAGTCGACAGAAACGGGATACCAATTATATCCGAAGGCCCCTCTGCATTATTAGAGGCGCTAGATGAACTCAAAAACGCCTTCGACGCGAATGGACGATATATTATTCCCTTTTACCGCCGCCGCGGATTTTAGTTTTTAGTTAGCACTATACAACTATACGCTATAATGTATAGTTGTATAGTGCTTAAGTAAGAATGATGCAAAAAAAATGATGTAAAAATAAGTCGGGCTTTATCAACAGCCCGATTTTTGTTTTGTAAGGCTGTTATTTGGCCGGGGCTTCTTCGGGAAACTTCTGAAAATAATTTTCTATGGTGCTCTTAAACGCCTGGTCCGCCAAAACAGAACAATGCACTTTGTACGGAGGCAAACCTCCCAGTCTTTTCATTATATCCTGCGGCGTAAGTCTCAAGGCATCTTCCAATGTCATTCCTCCATATTCAGTTACCATTTGAGAAAACATTGAAGTCGAGGCAATGGCGGTTGCGCAACCGAAACTGCGCCATTTCAATTTCTTGATACGCTGAGTTTTTGGCTCAACCTTTATCCACATTTTCATCACATCGCCGCAAGCCGGATTCCCCACCGCCCCCTCGGCGTCAAACTCTCCCTTTTTCGGCTCTTTCAACAAAATATTTCGGGGATGAAAAAAATGCTCTTTTACTGTTTTAGAATATATCCATTCTCCGCCCGAGGCGCTGGCGGTAGCCAGGACTTGGGCTGGTTTTCTTAATCTTTTTTTAATCATATTGCCGAAATATTTCTTAATTTTTTAACGATACCGGGCAAAACTTTGAGCAGATAATCCATATCCGCCTTTGTCGTTTTACGCCCCAAAGTAAAGCGAATAGAACAATGGGCGTCTTCCCTGGACTTGCCAAGCGCGGTTATCACGTGCGACGGCTCAAGATCTTGGGAAGTGCACGCGGAACCGGTTGAACAAGCGATGCCTCGGGCATCTAAATAGAGGATTAGGGATTCGCCTTCTACGTTTTTAATGGTCACATTAACATTATTCGGCAAGCGCAAAGCCTGGTTGCCGTTAAGCGATGAGTCCGGAATTATTTTTAAAATATTTTTAATAAGATAATCGCGCAGGCTCACAACTCTTTTCGATTCTTTTTCGCGCATTTTTTGGGCAATTTCAAAAGCTTTATCCAAGCCGACAATTGACGGAATATTTTCCGTGCCGGGCCTTATGCCTTTCTCCTGGCCTCCGCCATAGATAATTGGCAGTAATTTTATTCCTCTTCGCGCATATAAAAACCCTACTCCTTTCGGCCCGTAAATTTTTGACGCGTTGACCGACATCAAATCAACTCCCAATCTTTCGACATTCAGATCCAAGTATCCGGCCGCCTGAATTGCGTCGGTATGAAAATAAATTTTTTTGTTCTTATTTTTAATCTTGTAATCCCTGATTACTTTCGCGATTTCTTTAATGGGCTGAATTGCGCCAATTTCGTTATTGGCGTACATAATTGAAATAAGTATGGTGTCTTTGCAAAGAGATTTTTTTAATTCTTTCAAATCAATAATTCCATTTTTATCTACGTCAAGATAAGTTACTTTAAAATTCTCTTTTTCTAAAACTTTGCAGGAATTTAAAACGGCGTGATGCTCGATTTTTGAAGTAATAATGTGTCCGCCCTTATATTGTCTGGCGATGCCAAAAATCGCGAGATTATCGCTTTCCGTTCCTCCATTGGTAAAAATAATTTCATCGGGATTGGCGCCGATTAAAGAGGCGATATTTTTTCGAGCCGCGTTTAAGGCGCTTCTCGCGTCGCATCCTTCCTTATATATAGTAGAAGCGTTTCCGAACTTATTCTGCCAATAAGGCTCCATCGCCGCCTTCACGGCGTCGTCAATATAAGTTGTCGCGGCATGATCCAAATATATTCGATTCATTAGTAAAAATTTTACCAGATTTTTCTTTTGACGGCAAATTTTAAAAATAAAAAGGCGAGACGCAAGTCCCGCCTGGATTTTAACTTTGCACACAACAAAATGTTTCTTCCTTATGGCGTGGCCATATGACTATAAAACAACAGAAGCCGAAAGAACCGAATATCCAATGCCGAATACTTAAAAAATCCTTATTGTAAACCTTAAAGAATGGCAATTGGTTAGTTTTTTCTGGAGAACCTCGAAAATATCCTTGATATTTCCGGTTGCTAAAAAACTCAACCTTAAACTTTTCGATGGCCTCAAACTTGAGCCAGCTTTTCGGCTGAAAAAGCTCAACTTCCACCTTTTTGTGATTCTTGCTGTCAAAAAACTCTATTCTCATTTCCTCTCCTCCTTTGCTCGCTTAAAATTTTAAAAAAGTGAGCATTTTGCGTAGTAATTTCATCCTTGATGAAATCCATCATAAGTTTAATGGAAATTTTAAAACTGTCAAGAACGTTTGGTTCAGTTAACCAATACTTCTTAAAATAGCTCATCAAGAGTATATAGATAAAAATTTAAAGAATATTTGAAAAATTATTATTGGAGCCGATGGAGGGATTTGAACCCCCGACCCACGCTTTACAAAAGCGTCGCTCTACCACTGAGCTACACCGGCCTCTCGTCTTTTTTACCGTTCGCGCCGTTTTTGCAGCTGTTAAGCTGTTCCCAATAGTGCGACTTGTGGCCATTGCAGGCAACCGTACGCTTGCCGCGGATATATTCAGTAAAACGCATCAGCAGGCATTCTATTCTCAGTGTAATAATTCTGAACCGCCGCGCCATTTTCTCAATCTCTTTATATGTTGTTGGTCGGACATTTTCCTGATAAACGCGAACTATAGGAATCACGAACAAATTGTGAAAATCAAGCCAAAAGGGCTTTGCAGAATTAAGGCTTGCCTGAATTTCTTCTTTTTTCAAATCTTTAATGCGAAAAAAACCCGGCGCCAAAAGCGCAACCAGGGCCACAATGGAAATTGCCAAAAGAATTAAGAAAAAAATCATATATTAAATCTCTTAAAATTACCGATCTCTATATTCTCGCCGAATTTTTGGATTAAACCTTTGATATAATCGGCGACGGTAATGCTTGAATTTTTAATGTAGGGTTGACCGAGAAGCTCGGTAACGTCTTGAGGAAAACTTGCGGCAATATGCATACAAATATCATGAGCGAGGACTTGAAATTCCTGATTCTTCGCCGTAAAGTCTGTTTCGCTCCGCAATTCCAAAAGCACGCCGATTTGTTTATTGGGATGAATATAAGATTCGATAATGCCCGCCTTGGTTATCCGTTCGGATTTCGCTTCCGCCACTTTTACTCCTCTAGCGGCTAAAAGCGCCAAAGCTTTTTCGACATCGCCACCCGCTTCTTCTAAAGCATTTTTGCAGGACATCATTGAAATGCCCGTCTGATCGCGAAGTTTTTTTATTTGTTGGGACGCGATCATAGTGATTTTTCGCTTGTAACGGGTTTAATCAATCCGTCCTTGTACGCTTTTACCAAAAATTTTAGCAGATATTTGACGCTGGCGGGAGAATTGTCATTCGCGGGAATGGGATAAGTAATACCGCTGGGATTGGAGTCGCTGTTTATAATGGCGATGATCGGAATCGACATTTGCCTGCTTTCACGGAATGCCGTTTTCTCTTTTTTGGGATCAATGATTAAAACTGCGACCGGCATATTCGTAAGCAATTCTAATCCGCCTAAAAATCTTTCAAGGCGGGATATTTCTTTATTAAACCTGCTAATTTCCTTTTTTGTATATTTATTCAGTTCGCCTGCGGATTTTTTCTGGCGCAAGCTCATAAAATAGTCTATGCGGCCTTTAATCATTTTAAAATTAGTAAGAGTTCCTCCCAGCCAACGCTCGGAAACATAAGGCATATTCAGCTCGCGACCCGCCTCCTCCACCAGTTGATGCATGCCGGGCTTAGTGGCGACAATCAAAATCTTCTTTCCTTCTTTGGCAAGCTCTTCTAAAAACTTTTTTGCTTTTTCAAGACAAGCATAAGTTTTTTCCAAATCGAAAATTTCAACATTATTGCGGAGGCCGAACAAATAAGGTTTCATTTTCGGATGCCGGCTGGAGCGGGAATAACCGAAATGAATACCTGCGATAAACATTTCTTCGAGATCTTTTCTGAATGCGCCGGAAAAATCTCTTGACGCCGCGTCTTGCGCCGGCAAAGCTTGCTCATCTTTAATTAAGACAGCTTTTTTTTCTTCGATCTCGTCTGCTTTTTTAGCGGTTTTTGTCATGTTTTACAGTCTATCAAAAATGAAATTGTCTGGCAAATCCATTTAACGGATAATTAAAGTAAAAAAGGCGGTTTGATCCGCCTTTTTGCCTCCACACTCATGCATGAGCGTGGGGATTTATTTAATAAGACTTGAGTATTTCTCCGATATTTTTACCGCAAAAATGAGCCAGTAATGCTATGGTATGCTGGACATCTCTCATGTCCACCATTTCGCACGGTGAATGCATATATCTGTTCTCGTCTATAGCAGATACAATAAAACCGATTTCATCAATGTGTCCGGCAAGCATTATTCTCGTAGCCCGAGGGACTTGCCGTTTCAAGTAATCTCTTTAAAAAGCATCTGTTCATTTTGCGCCTCTTTCTTGGTATTTTTTCAAGAAACTATTCACCTGCCAATATTATATTTTCCCTTTATTTTGTCAAGATAAAAAACTACGTACGCTTTCTTGGGGGTTGATTTTTATCTTTTAATCTGTTAGATTTTAAACTATGAAAAAAGACATCCATCCGAAATATTATAAAAAAGCGGCCGTAAAATGCGGCTGCGGCAATCAATTCACGGTAGGTTCCACGAAGGAAAAGCTGGAAATAGAAGTTTGCGGCGCTTGCCATCCGTTTTTTACCGGCAAGGAAAAACTGCTTGATACCGCGGGACGCGTCGAAAAATTCAAAACCCGAGCCGCAAAAGCGAAAAAGAAATAAAAATGCAGGAAGCAAACGCGATTATTTTGGAAATACGCGCCGGAGTGGGCGGCGAAGAAGCAGCTCTTTTTGCCGCTGATTTGGCTCAAATGTATACAAAATATGCCGTCAAAAAATCCTGGTCTGCGAGTATCATCAGTTCTTCGCCAAGCGACATCGGAGGATATAAAGAAATAATCATGGAAATAAAAGGCTTAGGAATTTTTAAAGCGCTTAAATATGAAAGCGGCGTCCATCGCATTCAACGCATTCCCAAAACGGAAAAAAGCGGAAGGATTCATACCTCTACCGCTTCTGTCGCGATTTTGCCTATTCCTGAAGTTTCGGAAATCGACATCAGGCCGTCCGACCTGGAAATGACTTTTGCCCGTTCAAGCGGACCAGGCGGACAAAACGTCAATAAAGTGGAAACTGCGGTAAGAATCCTGCACAAACCCACCGGCTTTGTGGTTTTTTCGCAGGAAGAACGGTCACAGCAAAAAAACAGAGAGCAGGCAATGAAAGTTATCCGCGCCAAACTCGCGGAAATGCAAACAATTCAACAGCAAACGCAAACTCTCCAAATGCGACGGGAACAGATAGGAACGCAAGACCGCTCGGAAAAAATACGAACTTATAATTTTTTGCAGGACCGCGTCACCGACCATCGTTTCAAAAAATCATGGCATAATATAGAAAAAATCCTCGCCGGCGACCTCGACCCAATTATAAAATACTTCGAAAAATCGCAAAAATCCGCGCCTTAGGGAAACAGGTTAGAACCTCTCTTAAGCTGATTTTACGTAAAAAAACAGCTGGTTGATACGCTCAACCAGCCAAACTTGTTTGCCTCGCCAATCTAGGATTTTGACGAGGATGAAGAACCTGAAGATTTACTCATAATGAGTCCGACGACCAAAGCAAGAGCGCCGAAAATCAAAGTCGTAGTATTCCACACATAGCCCTGCTCGGTAAGTGCAACTGCAGTTGAAAGCAAGTATATGCCTCCGATTTTTAGGCCAGCGGAAATGAAGAACAAAACACCGACCAGCAATGAAAGAGCTCCGCCCCCAACAAAACCGCCAATAACCCGCAACAACTTGCTACCAGCACCGTATCCAGTGGATCCAGCCGCGAATGTCGTGGCACCAGTGATGACCAACATCACAAGGAAAACGATGATGGCAAGGATTGACGACCACACTATGTACCACCAAAACAGAAAGCCCGTGGAAGTCAGCCAGATTGCCTCCGGCGTCTTCGTGATAAAAATGTACTGAAACAGTCCGATTAAAACCGCGATGACTACTCCGAACATCTTTCGGTCCCTCCTTCTCTGTTTGTTTTTTGAAACTTCTATTATCAAGACTATTACAAAACTAAAAATAAATCAACAACTAGTAGGTTTTTGTTAGAACCCCTACAAAACCTTCGAAAAATCGCAA
>PFNV01000034.1 GCA_002792165.1 Candidatus Tagabacteria bacterium CG_4_10_14_0_2_um_filter_40_13 | reverse complement strand
ATTCAATTGGGCTTTCTTGAGCGCACTCCAAGGGGAAGAATCGCCACCCCCAGAGCCTACGAACACCTGGGCATAAAAGTCCCGAAACAAGACACATTGATGTAATTATCGTTGTGGGATATCGGATATCCCACAACGGATTTCTTGATTCTATACTCTAAATTCTATATTATTTTGATATGAGCGGACACTCAAAATGGGCGCAGATAAAACATCAAAAAGGGACGGCTGACGCGAAAAAAAGCAAAGTTTTTGCAAAACTTGCTCATACTATTTTCATTGCCGGCAAGAATGGCAAAGATCCGGCGATGAATCCATCTTTAAGGGAAGCCATTTCCAAGGCCAGGGAAATGAATATGCCTTCCGACAACATCCAAAGGGCGATAAAACGCGGTACGGGCGAGCTAAAAGAAGGAGGGTTTATGGAAGAAGTTCTTTATGAGTTTTTTGGCCCCGGCGGATGCGCTGTTTTAATCGAAGGAATTACCGACAATAAAAATAGAACGCTCGGAGAAATAAGACATATATTATCAAAGCATGAATTACAGCTTGCCGGAACCGGCTCCTGCCTTTGGGCTTTTGAAAAGACATCTGAAGGATGGAATCCCAAACACACAATTAAAATTTCCAAAGAAGACCGGGAAAAATTAAAAAATCTACTCGAAAAAATAGACGAACTGGAGGATGTTCAAGATATTACGACTAATTGCGAGATATTGAATTATGATAATTTTGGGCATTGATCCGGGCTTCAGCCGCCTGGGTTACGCAATAATAGACGCGGATAAAGGCAATTCTAAGGTTATAGATTGCTCCTGCTTTGAAACAAGCCCGCGACTGGAATACAGCAAGAGGCTGGTTTTAGTGGCAGATAAAGTGAAAGATTTAATTTTAAAACATCGGCCTCAATTTTTAGCGATTGAGAAGGTTTTTTTTACCAAAAATCAAAAAACGGCCTTCCAAATTGCCGAGGTTAGAGGCATTTTATTGTACCTGACTGCCTCCTCCGGCATTACTACCTGTGAATATACACCTCTCGAGGTAAAAATGGCTTTATGCGGCTACGGCAAAGCAACTAAAGAACAAGTTCAAAAAATGCTAAAAGCTCTTCTAAATATACATTTTTTACCTAAAGAAGACGACGCCAGCGACGCGCTAGCCATCTGTCTTACTTGCGCCAGTTGCCTTCCTAGGCCGCGCTAGTTATCCAGAAGTTATCCACAAATCCACTGCCCCCTCTTCACCCCGTTAGAAATATGATTTATATTTATTTTTAAGATTATCTTTAAATCTAGTTATCCACATAAAGATTTCTAACGGGGTTTACATAAAAATGTATTTTTGGTACAAAATAAAAATCCTATGCTGGATTTAACATCAAATAACAAAGGTCGCTGTATTAAATGCAATTAATCTTTTATGGAAGAGCTCACAAAAAGAAATTTCTTTTTCAATAAATACGAGGATGATGATCTGGAAGAAGAGGAGGAAGAAGAGCCAAAAGGATCTCAGGAGCCTGAAAAGCCGGGAGAAGACGAGGGAGACGACGATCTCCATGCTTCCGATGATAACGAATTCTATTCTACGGAAGAAGAATTTTAATACATTAGCAAAAATAAAAAAACACTCCAATCGCGGAGCGTTTTTTTATTGAGTCAAATTTAAATTACATCCATTTTACTAAAAAATAATTTTTCTTTCCTTTGCGGATAATAATATATTTATTCCATAATCTATCTGAAGCGGAAATTATTTTATCGGTATCGGAAAAAATATTTCCGTTTATTGAAATGGCGCCGCTTGATATGCCTGCCTTCGCTTGTCTTTTTGAAGACAAAACTCCGGCCGCCAGAATAAGTTCGGCGATTCCGATTTCTTTTTTATTTTTGATTATCATCGAAGGAATATCCTTAAAACCTTCTTCTATTTCTTCTTCTGATAAATCTTTCAGGTTTCCGTAAAATAAAGCTTGGGATATTTTTTCCGCACTTAGCGCTTCTTTTTCTCCATGAACAAGCAAAGTGACTTCTTTGGCTAAAACGCGCTGGGCTTCTCTTTTCTCTGGTTCTTTTTTTGTTTTTTCTTCCAAATCGGATATTTCGTCTTCGGGTAAAAAGGTGAAATAATTTATAAATTTAACAACATCCCTGTCGTCCGCATTAATCCAAAATTGGTAAAATTGGTAAGGAGTCGTTTTTTTGGGGTCAAGCCAGATTGCGCCTGTTTCGGTTTTACCGAATTTTGTGTCGTCTGATTTTGTAACCAAAGGAAAGGTCAAGCCGTATGCCGCGCCGCCCGCCACTCTTTTGATTAAATCTGTTCCAGCCGTAATATTGCCCCACTGGTCGCTTCCGCCCGCCTGCATTTCGCAGTTGTAATCCTGATATAGCCTCAAAAAATCGTATGCCTGCAAAATTATATAACTGAATTCGGTGTAAGAAATTCCTGTATCAAGCCTTGATTTAACGGATTCTTTAGAGAGCATATTTCCTATCGAAAAATACTTACCGGTATCGCGAAGGAATTCTATGACTTTTATACTGGAAAGCCAATCGTAGTTATTTACGATTCGCGCCGGGTTTGTTTTGGATTTAAAATCCAGAAATTTTTCCAGCTGATTTTTGATTTTTTCCGTCCATTTATGCACTATCGCTTCAGGATTCAACGCCCTTTCCAAATTCCTGCCGCTCGGGTCTCCGATGAGCCCGGTTCCGCCGCCCGCCACCGCAATAGGGTTATGGCCAGCCATCTGAAACCGCCTTAAACACAACATCGGCAAAAGATTTCCGATGTGCAGACTGTCGGCAGTGGGGTCGAAACCGATATATAAAGTAATCGGACCGGCCTTCAGTCTCTTTTCAAGCGCCCCGCGATCGGTTATTTGATACAATAATCCTCTTTTTTCTAAATCTTTTAAAATGTCCGTTTTGCCCATAACTCCACCTTATCATAAATTCCAAAAATTAAAAATTCAAAAAATCATTTATATAATTCATTATATTGATTATTGAGAAAATCAGCATTTGTCAGCGATCGTTAACAAATGCTAAGTTTACATCGGCGTTTTATATTATCTACGTTAATGGTTTCAGTTAACGGCTTCAAGCGTACTTCTAAAAGTTTTTCGGTTTGGTATGATGTAAATTATGACCTCTCGGCGGAAAAAAAATATTTGGAGGATTTTTAAAGTTGCTGTTATCGCGGCAGTAAGCGCTTTTTTTGTTTTGGCGATTATTATTATTTTCTGGGCATCGACGCTTTCAATCCCAGATTTTCAATCATTTGAAAATAGAAAAGTAATTCAATCTACAAAGATATATGACAATACCGGAGAAATTCTTTTATATGATATTCATCAAAATATCAGTAGAACAGTAATCCCTTTCGGCGAAATGCCCCGCTATGTTAAAAACGCGACCGTGGCCATTGAAGACTCCGAATTTTACCAACATCATGGGATAAGCTGGGAAGCAATACTCAGAGCTTTTTTAGTTAATATCGGCTCCGGCAAATTAAGCCAAGGCGGTTCAACTATCACCCAGCAACTCGTCAAAAACACCCTTCTGACGTCGGAAAAAAGCTTCACTCGCAAAATCAAAGAAATAATTATTTCTCTTAAAATAGAAAGGATATTTTCTAAAGAGGACATACTTGGACTATATTTAAATGAAATTCCTTACGGGGGAAGCAACTACGGCATAGAATCCGCTTCACGTTACTTTTTCGGAAAAAACGCGAAAAATCTTACTTTAGCCGAAACGGCGTATTTAGCGGCTTTACCCCAGGCGCCTACTTATTTTTCCCCTTACGGAAATCATCGCGACGAATTGGAAAGCCGGAAAAATCTCGTGTTAAAACGCATGCTGGAGCTTGGTTTCGTGTCTGAAGAAGAAATAGAGCGAGTAAAACAGGAAAAAGTAAATTTTATCAGCCGATCTGAGCAAAACATCAAAGCTCCTCATTTCGTAATGTTTATTAAAAGTTATTTAGAGGAGAAATATGGCAAAGACGCGGTTGAAGAAGAAGGGCTTAAGGTTATTACTACTCTGGACTGGGACTTACAGCAAAAAGCGGAAAAAATCGTAGCGCAATTCGCCGCGGACAACGAAGTAAAATTTAACGCTAAAAACGCCGGCTTAGTGGCAATAGACCCAAAAACAGGAAAGATTCTTGTAATGGTGGGCTCCCGCGATTATTTCGACACGGAAAAAGAAGGAAATTTTAACGTTACCATGGCCAAGCGTCAACCTGGTTCTTCTTTTAAGCCTTTTGTTTACGCAACCGCTTTTCAAAAAGGATACACTCCCGAAACAACGTTGTTTGATTTGCAAACAGAGTTCAATTCTTCATGCAACCCCGATGGAACTCCAAAAGAAGATACTAAACCGGAAGAATGCTATCATCCGAAAAATTACGATCAAATTTTCCGAGGACCGATTAATTTAAGGAATGCCCTTGCTCAATCTATTAATATTCCTTCCGTAAAAGTGCTTTATCTCGCCGGCATTAATGAATCTTTAAAGACTGCTCAAAATTTAGGTATTACAACCCTTACAGATCCTCTTAAATACGGATTGACTCTTGTGCTTGGCGGCGGAGAAATTACTCTTTTGGAAATGACGGGGGCTTACGCGGTTTTTGCCAACGATGGCGTCAAAAACTCTGTTACCGGCATTCAGGGAATAGAAAACGATAAAGGTGAAATCTTAGAAGAATTTATTTCGCAGCCAAAACAGGCTTTAGATCAGAACGTAAGCCGTTTGATTACGGATATTCTCAGCGATAATGAAGCAAGAACGCCCGCTTTCGGCAATCAATCTTATCTTTATTTTCCTAATCGGGATGTCGCCGCGAAAACAGGGACAACAAATGATTATCGTGACGCCTGGGTCATGGGATATACGCCTAATATCAGTGTTGGCGTTTGGGTCGGCAATAACGACAATACTTCTATGGAAAAAAAGGTGGCAGGTTTTATCGCCGCTCCTATGTGGCGCGCTTTTTTTGAAGAAGCGCTAAAAAAATCACCTCCGGAAAAGTTTATCAAACCCGAACCGATGCTCGGCGTTAAACCTGCTTTGAAGGGTGAATGGAAAGGGGGAAACACATATCTTATAGATACTATCTCAAAAAAAAGAGCTACCGAATACACGCCTAAAGAACTTATAGAAGAAAAAGCCTTAACTCAAATTCACTCTATTCTTTATTGGATTGATAAAAACGACCCTTTAGGCCCTCTTCCTTCGAATCCCGGCATTGACCCTCAATTTCCATTATGGGAAAAACCTATCCGAGATTGGGCTGAAAAACAAGGAATTAAAGATGAAACAACGGCTAATATTCCCCAGGAGTTCGATAATATCCACTTACCTTCTTACGCGCCGGCAATACAAATTCTTTCCCCTCAATCAGGAATAATTTACGACTTAAAAAACCCTATAGCCGTGAAAATAACCTCTCAAAGCCATTTTCCTTTAAAAGAAATTAGCTTATTTCTAGGAGATGTTTTTCTCGGTTCTATTAAACAGTATCCTTTTAATTTTTCATTTACGCCGGAAAATTATCTTCCTGAATCGAAATTACAAGAAAATTTCCGCGTTATTGCTTACGATGAATTTAAGAATAGAAGCGAGGCGAATTTAATTCTTTACTTTAAGTAAAAAATCAAACATCTTTCATGGGCATTACCAGGTAATAGAAAGAATTATCTTTTGCGCCGGTAATCAAAATGGGTTTATTTTCGCCGTTAAATCTTAAGAGAATTTTATCCGAAGGAACGCATTTCAATCCATCGATAATATACCTATGGTTAAAAGTGATTTTTAGTTTTTCGCCGCTTATTTCAATAGGAATGTTTGTCTTATTTTCTCCAAGATCACTATGAGATGCCTGTAGTTTCGCTATTTTTTTCTCCGGTATTACTTCTAATTTTATTTCATTTAATTTTCCTGAAAAAATACTTGCGGTTTTTAAACTATTATTAAATAACGCTTTATCAATAACAACATCTGTTAAGAATTTTTTAGGGATAATTTCTTCATAGTCGGGGAAATTTCCCTCTGTAAGTCTTGAGACTAATTTTATTCTCTCTGAAAAGAGAAAAAGTTGGTTTTTACTGGGTATCAATCTGATGTCTCCGTTTTCATTTTCAAAAATTCGCATTATTTCAATAACATTTCTATAAGGAATTAATAATGGAGGAAAATCCAGAAACGTGTAAGGGATATTTTTTCTCGCTAAACGGAAAGAATCCGTGGCAACGAAAGTAAGAGGTGCGTTTTTTTGAGAATTTATAAAAACGCTGGCAATTTCCGGTTTCATTTCTGTAAAAGAACAGGCGTAATAAACTGAATTAAGACCCGAAAGAAAATCTTTTACAGGTAAATTGAAAAAAATTTCTTTTTCTTTAATTGTCGGTAAAATAGGGAAATCTTCAACGGGATATCCTTTAATAATTGTGGAAGTATTATTACTGGAAATAGTAAGGTTGTTTTGAAAAGCTTCTAATTCAATATTCTCATCGGAAGGTAAGTTGGATAAAAAGTTGTAAAGTAATTTTGAAGGAACGGCATTTTCTCCTTCTTTTTCTATTTTAGCGGGTATTTTAATTTCTACACCTACTTCAAGATTTGTAGCAATAATTTTTAACTCTTTTTTTTTAGCGGATATTAGAACACTATTTAAAATAGGTAAAGTAATATTTTTACCGGATATTCTTTCGGCTAGAGCAAGAGATTCTTTCAAATGGTAAGTTAAACACTTTAGTTTCATATATTAATTTTTTTAAAGATAAATAAATTATTATATATATTATTTATTAAGTGGATATGTAGATAAGTTTTTTTAGATTGTTAATTAAGAATATTATATACATTCATGAATTTATAATTTGTTAATAAATCTCTGAAAATAGTGAATAAAAAGTTATTAAAATTATACATCATTATTAGTTTATTTTTCGCCTTCTATTTTTCAACTTTTTATTATGATTTTATCCAATAATTTTCATAGGCTTATAAAGAACTTATACACGATTTTTACACCTCTTTTGTGTAAAGTAGTTCCCTGATTTGTCTTACATCCTCTTTAATTTTTTCATTAGTTTTAAGGCCATTTACAATTTTTTCATAAGCATGGATTACTGTTGTGTGGTCTTTGCCTCCGAACTTTTCGCCGATGTAAGGATAAGAAGTATTAAAATCTTCACGCAGAAGATACATAGCAATTTGTCTCGGAAAGACGATTTGTTTTTTGCGCGTCTGTTCAAATATTTCCTTTTCGGAAATGTTGTAAAATTCAGCAACGGTTTTAATAAGGTGAACGATAGTTGTTTTTTTGCGGGATTTAATGTTTTCTTGAAGAACATCCTTTATTTCCAATAAAGAAGGGATCTTTTTAAGAAGTTTAGAATGCGCAAAAACAGATTGAAGCGCTCCTTCAAGCTCCCTTACGTTACTTTGGACATTATGGGCAATATATTCAATGATTTCTTCGGGCACAATAAACTCTCTTTGAGCAGCTTTTGATTGTAAAATTGCTTTGCGCGCTTCATACTCCGGAGGTTGAATATTTGCCAGCATGCCTCCCTCGAAACGCGACCTTAAACGCTCTTCAAGTTCAGGGATTGTTTTAGGAGATCGATCGGAAGAAAAAATTATCTGCTTATTTTTCTCATATAAAGCGTTAAAGATATGAAAAAATTCCTCTTGAAATTTAAATTTAGCGGAAAAAAATTGAACGTCATCGATTATAAGGAGTTCGTGTTGCCGATACTTTTCTTTAAAAGAGGGGATTGCGTTATTTTGCATCGCCGCGACATATTCATTGGCAAATTTTTCCGAAGTGAGGTATTGAACTTTAGCGTTAGGATTATCTTGTCTTATTTTATTTCCGATCGCCTGCAGAAGATGCGTTTTACCGAGACCCGTCCCTCCATAAATAAACAACGGGTTATACGAAGAGCCTAGATTTTTTGTTACTGCTTGAGCGGCGGCGTGAGCTAGTTCGTTAAATGATCCGACTATAAAGTTATCGAATGTGTAGCGGGGATTTAAGTTGGCCACCCTGTCAATGTGTATGTTTTCCAGCTCCGGCTGCTCTTCAGCGCCTATGGAAAAGTTTTTGTAGCGCGGAGCAGCCGCTCTTTGGCTATTAACCGATTGAGCGCAAATAATATATTCAACATTACGAATAGAAGGATATAATCCCCTTAGAACTTGAATAATCAACTTATGATATTTATTAGAAAGCCATTCTTTTACGAATGTATTAGGAACATTAATGACAATAACATCATTATTTTCCTGCGCAATGCTGGTATTTTGGAACCACGTCAGAAAGTTCGGTTTTGAAATAGACATTTCTATTTCAGCCAGAGCTTTTTCCCAAATTTGCTCTTTTTCCGTCAATTCTATGGGCATATGAAAATGGTAAATTTTATAATGATGTCGACCTCTTTATTATACTTTATATCGCAATACTCTCTTCTTACGTTAAATGTTAACAATCAGTGGATTAACTGTGAATATTGACCTGAACACATCTCCATCGTATACTTTAAGTATTATGATTTCGGGTTGCCAGAGAAAAGTAAAAAAAAGAAAAAAGGTACATGGGTTTTTAGGGCGTAAGCGCACAAAAAAAGGAGCGCTAGTTTTAAAAAAAAGGAGAAGAAAAGGAAGAAAAAGACTTAGTGTGTAAAGGAATTTGCCCGCGCTTAGCGGGGTTGCAAATACTTTTAATTTTGGCATGTTTCAAAAAAACAAGAACGCTAAGAGGGAGTTAATAGCAAAAATACTGCGGCAGGGGCGCAGTTTGCGCGGCCAAAATATATCTTTAAAATATATTATCGATTCCGAATATTCCTCTTCTTTCGTATTTATTGTGTCTGCAAAAATTATCAAAAGCGCGGTTTCCCGCAATAAAATTAAAAGAAGGGGTCGGGTTATTATTTCTAAACTTTTACCGCGGGTTAAGAAGGATTATTCGGCTCTCATTTTCTTTGAAAAAGGAAGCCTGGAAATGAAATTCTCCGAATTGGAAATAGAAATTACAAAACTTTTACAAAAAGCAGGGGTTTTAAATTAAATTTATGATAGGATACATTTTTCATCTTATTTTCTATCAGCCATTATACAACGCGCTAGTTTTTTTAGTAGGAATTATTCCGTACCACGACGTTGGCATTGCGGTTATTATTTTAACTCTTATTACCAGAGTTATTATCTTCCCTTTAAGCCATCGCGCTATTATAACTCAGCGAAAGATGAGAGCCATTGAGCCGGAAATGAAACAGATTAAAGAAAAGTTCAAAAAAGATAAACAAGAACAGACGAAACAGACAATGGCTCTTTATAAAGCTCACGGCATAAGTCCTTTTTCGGGATTTTTAATGCTTTTGATCCAGCTGCCGATTCTCATCGCTTTATATAAGTTGTTTTCGAGCGGCATTCAATTTAGCGACGGAGATTTGTATTCTTTTGTATCTTTGCCGACCGAAATCCAAACAGTATTTCTCGGCTTGATAGATATTTTCAAGAGCAATTATATTTTAGCCGCCCTTGCCGGTATTACCCAGTTTTTTCAAATGTATCTTGCAGGGCCGAAAATTGCGAAAGCAGGCGCCAACTCCAATTCATTTTCCGAGCAATTGAGCCGCAGTATGGCTATTCAATCCCGTTATATTATGCCCGTTTTTATTTTCTTTATAGCGCTTAGGTTTTCTTCCGGTATCGCTTTATACTGGACAGCAATGAATGTTTTTGCTATAGTTCACGAAGCCATCGTGGCCTATCGGGCCAAAAAAATCCCGAAAAACTAGGCATATGAAGCCGCAGCTGGAAAATATTAAAAAAATTATAGAAACATTGCTTGAGAAATTGAACGTCAAAGGAGAAGTGGAGTTTATGGAAACCGGCGAAGGAATCCGTTTTTTAATTAGAACTCGAGAGGGTTCTCTTTTGATTGGAGAAAACGGCCAAAACCTTTTAGCCTTGAATCACATTGTTAAAAGAATAGCAGAAAAAGTTATTGGCGGCGACAAAGAAAATGAAAAAATTATATTTTCTTTGGACGTAAACGATTACCAGGCTAAAAGAATAGATGATTTAAAAAATCAGGCGCGATTAAGCGCCCAAAGAGTGAGATATTTCAAAAAAGAGATTGTTATGCGGCCGATGACATCATTCGAGCGGCGAATTATTCACGCCGTTCTAACCGAGTGTCCTGATATTATGACTGAATCTGTTGGCGAGGAGCCCAACAGAAAAGTAGTGATAAAGCCTTATCTTTAAGAACTCATTTTCAAGCTCCAGAGGGTGCCGTCTTTTTTATCTTGAAAGAAAATATAATTTTCATCTTTGCTTAAGAAAGGATTAATGAAATCGAAATTCTGATTATTTTCGGCCGAGATGATTTCGGTTGAGCCATTTGATATATCAATTTTCCAAATTCGGTCGCTGAAAGAAATTAGTCCTTGATACCAATCGTCGGGATATGTTCCGCCAGGAATGGACGCAGGAACAGCGCAATATATGATTTCTTTTTTTACTTTACTCCAAACACATTTATCCGGCATAGTAATTAAAGCAAGGGGAGATGATTTATTTTCTTTGATATTATAAATATATGTTTTAATGACTTGGCTGTTTCCTTCGCTATAAATGACGTTTTCACCGTCAGGCGACAAAAGCGCGGTTAATCCCGCGATGCCCCCTAAGATTTTATCGAAATATGATGTTGTCGAATCAAGTTTGTAAAAATATCCCTTGGCGCCTGCGGATGGTTTGGTAAGAAGCGTAATGGCGCGGTCGCTAGGCCAATAAGCGAGAAATTCTCCGAAGGGAATAGAAAGGACTTGTTTCTGTTTTTTATTGTCCGGAGTGGCCGTAATGCCGAAATTTAAACCGTCATAAGGGCTTAAGTAGAAAATTTTATCTCCTTTGGGTGAAGCGGCGACGGTTTTGATATCGGAAGACAGAAAGATGCCGCGAGTTGAGGTGGCGGAAATAGAAGTGATAATGAAATTTCTTACAGCATCTTCGACGCCCGTCTCGTTATTTTCTATGTAACGGATTATGGCTTGCTCGCCGTTTTTTAACCAATGAACATCAAAAATCCCCGGAATGGTGGTATTGGAAATACGGGAAGATTCTCCTTTTTGAATATCGATGTCATAAATATGTCCGGTAGCTTTCTCGAAATAACGCGCTACTTGTTTCGTGGTCGTGCTTGATATGAAAGTCGCGCCACTCACGGGTTTTTGGGTAAGTTGCGTCAATTGCTTTAATTCTCCGGCTGGAATGGTCGGGATTGGGGTTGTCGGAGTCGTTGGTTGCGCCGGCATTTTTGCGCCGGAAGGGAACGGGCTTCCCGTGGGAGCTGGAGCGGTTTCCGGAGCAGTAGCCCTAAAAATCCAAAAAGCGATTAATCCGATAATGATTAATC
>PFNV01000017.1 GCA_002792165.1 Candidatus Tagabacteria bacterium CG_4_10_14_0_2_um_filter_40_13 | reverse complement strand
CTGCTTGACTGAAATTATTTCAGCGCCATCTAAAACAATCTCTAAAGCTAAGCCCTGCATTGTTTCTTTGGAAAAATTTTGGTCAAAAATAAAATTGCCCAAGCTGTAAGCGATGACGCCATTTTTATACTGCTCCACTTCTTGCACAACGTGCGGATGATGTCCAACAACAATTTTCGCGCCGCTATCAATCGCCAAATGAGCCAATTTCTTCTGGCGGTCATTAGCATTTCCTTGGTACTCTTCCCCGAAATGCAAAGAAACAACCAGAATATCAACTTGTGGCGCTGCTTCGCGAATAAGCGAAGAAAAATTTTCGTCATCGGTAATTAAGATTCCTGCCGAGTCTTGAGTTGCCCCAAGCCAATCCGGACCCGCGTCGCTAAAAGAAAGAAATCCGATTCTAAAACCATTTTTTTCTATAATCTTAACTTTTCCAGCGTCTTTTAAATTTTGTCCGCCGCCGATGGTAATAATTCCGCCAGCGTCCAGCCGCGAAATCGTGTCTTCAAAAGCAACTTTCCCCCAATCGCCGATGTGATTATTCGCGACCGATAAAACATCAAAACCGTTGTTCTTTAAGGCTTTTATTGCAAACGGCTCAAAACGAAAAGAATACAAGTTTCTCAAATCTTTTCCTTTGTCGGAAATTGGCCCTTCCAAGTTGCCGAAGCTTATATCGGCATCTTTGATAAAATCGGCATTTTTAAATAAAAACGCGTAGTCCCCATCGCCGTTTTTCACTACCGAATTTTTAACACCCCGGTCAAACATAATATCGCCGACAAAAAGCAAAGAAACGATATTTTTATTTGAAGCTTGTTTTTTACCAACCGATTCTGCGACGCTCGCCGCGGGAATTTTTATTTCCTGTTCTTCTTTTTTTGCTAAATTTATCTCCTTTTTCGGCGAAACGTAAAAATCGCCTGAAGGACTGGAAAAATTATTCGCGAGAAGAAAAATTAAAAATGGGACGAAAAAACCCATTGAGAAAACGAAGATGGTCCAAAAAATATACTTTTTCATTTCTCCCTCACCTAAACTTGAAAAATACTTTTTGTCCGAAGCGAAGGTCGATATATTCAAGCTTCAGCTTTTTTTCTTTTATTTGAGTATCAAGAACAAGTTTTAAATTATTAAAAGAGGGATTAGGTTCATTCTTGGCATTCAATAAAATATACCATCCCTCCTTAGAATAAACTTCGTATATTTCTTCGTTTCGCAAAATGATTTTCACTACATTGATATCGTTTTTAACAAGCAAATCTTTAAAAGCGCGCAATTTTTGAAACTCCGCGTCAGAAATCATTTCTTTGCCTATAGCGGATGGCTGCTCGCGCTTATCGAAAAATTTCGGGAAAATTGTTCCGGAAAAAAGGGGCGCCGGACCGAAAATAAATCCTTTTTCGTCGACAAAGGCGCACGAATCAGCCGTACGAATTATTGAAGTCGCAACTAATTCGCTGTCAGGAATTAAACACCAAATAGCTTCCGGTTTCCTTTCTTCAATCACAATGGAAAGATTTTGTGAAAAATCACGGGCTATGGTAATTTTTTTAAGAATCGGGAATTTTTGCGAAAGTTCAGCCGTAATTTTCTCGGCAGGAAAAATAAAAATATTATTATATGGAATAATTTTGTAAAATTTCCCGTTTAGCAAGTTCGTCACTTTTTCCTTGAATTGTTTTGCATCCAGAGTTTCTCCGCCGCTGATTGAAATTTCTTTAATCCTAAATCTGGGTATGTAAAAAAAGGCTGCGAGAGCCGCCGTAAAAATCAAAAAACCGAGCAAGAAAAAAACTGCTTTCAGAATCAATCCTTTGCGCTTCGCGCGCCGCGATGATATGAGGATGTCAACGGACATTAAGAGATGATATTTTTCCCAATATATTTTACTAAAATCTCCGGCACCTTAACGGAGCCGTCTTTTTGCTGATTATTTTCCAGAAGCGCGATCAGAACGCGGGGAGTAGCTATAACGGTATTGTTCAAAGAGTGGCAAAATCTTACTTTTCCTTCGCTCGAGCGATAGCGAATATCAAGTCTCCGCGTTTGAAAATCATGAAAATAAGAAGATGAATGGGTTTCGCGATATCGCCCTTCCGAAGGAATCCATGCCTCTATGTCGTATTTTTTGACCTGACCCAAACCCAAATCAGCGCCGCAATTTAAAACCACTCTATAAGGAATATCGAGCGCTTGCATAATTTCTTCCGAGTTTTTGGTAATTTCTTCGTGCCATTTCACGGATTCTTCGTGGTCGGCGCGGCACAAAATAACCTGCTCGACTTTCATAAATTCGTGAAGCCGAAAAATTCCTTTTTCTTCTTTTCCATAACTTCCGGCTTCTCGACGATAACAGGAAGAAAAAGCGACATATTTTTTAGGCAAATCTTTTTCCTCAAGAATTTCATCCTGATGAAAACCCATTACCGGCACTTCGGCAGTTCCGGCTAAGTACAAATCGTCCTGGGTTTTGTAAATTTCTTCTTTACCCTGCGGAAGCCATCCGCTGCCGGTAAAATTAATTTCGCGGCACAAAGAAGGGGCGATAAGAGGAACGAATCCTTTTTTTGCCCACATCTCAAAAGCCAGCTGCCATAAGGCAACCGATAAAAGAGCGGCGTCGCCTTTCAAAAAATATCCCCTGAAACCCGCCACTTTCACTCCGCGTTCAAAATCAACGAGGTTCAAATTTTCCATCAGCTCAATGTGGCTTTTCAACTCAAAGCCAAAATCCGGAATTTCGCCCCATTTGCGAATTTCTCGGTTATCCAAATCGGAATTCCCCTCGGGCACAGACGGGTCCGGAACATTGGGCACATCAAACATCAAACTTTCCCATTCCTTAACAACTGCCTTAAGCCGAACCTCTTTCGCGGAAAGCTCTTCTTTAACCGCTTTCATTTCCGTAATCAATTTTTGCCTTTCCGAATCTTCTTTTATTTGAGGCATTTGTTCGCTGGCAGTATTTTGTTTGGCGCGCAAATCTTCCGCTTCGGCTAAAATCTTTCTCTTTTCTTCGTCTATTTGCAGTAATTTTTCCACATCGAAATCAATGTGCTTTTTACGAGCAGCTTCCTTGATAAGGTCGGGATTTTCTCGGATAAATTTAATATCTAACATTATTTATATAATAAAGAAATTAAAACAATTTTACAATGTAAATTTCTGCATATACAATGAAATAGCGATGGAAACCGAGAAAATTTACGCCAATGCGTTTAATCAGGCGCAGGAAATCGGGCCCATACGGCTCAAAAAAATCTGCGAGTATTACGGCAGTTTCGCCGTTGCCTGGAAGGCGCCTATTTCTGAAATTAAAAATATAATAAATCTTAAGGAGCTTGAAGATTTCCATAAAAAAATCGACCCTGAAGCCGAATTTTCTATTTTAGAAAAAGAGAGGATAAAAATCATTCTGAAAAAAGATTTTCCCCGCCTGCTTAAAGAAACGCCATTCCCTCCCGAGCTTATATATATGAAAGGGAATCTACCCGACGAAAATCTTATTCATCTCGGCGTTGTCGGCACAAGAAGATGTTCTACTTACGGCAAAGAAGCGTGCGAAAAAATCGTTTCCGAACTAGCCGAATACAAAATAGTCATTGTAAGCGGCCTTGCCATAGGCATAGACACGATCAGCCACAAAACCGCAATTTCAAATAATATGAAAACAATAGCCGTGCTCGGCTCGGGATTAAGCGACGAAGTTTTATATCCCCGGCAGAATCTCCGGCTATCACAGGAAATAGCGGAAAAAGGCGGATGCGTCATTTCCGAATACCCTTACGCCATGAAAGCCGCTCTTCATACCTTTCCCCAAAGGAACAGAATCATTGCCGGGCTTTCAAAAGGGATTTTTGTGGTGGAGGCGCCGGAAAAAAGCGGAGCTCTAATTACGGCTAATTTCGCGGTTGATTACAATCGCGACGTGTTTGCTCTGCCCGGCTCAATTTTTTCCGAAAACTCAAAAGGAACGAATAATCTTATCAAAACGGGCGCTGCTCCTGTTACCTCCGGCGAAGACATTTTGCGGCTGCTCGGTTTTGAAATTGAAACAGCTGAAAAAGAAAAAATCGCCCTCTCCTCTCTTGAAGAAAAAATTGTTTCTGCTTTAATCGAACCCATGACCCGCGATGAACTCATCAGAAAACTCGGTCTACCGGCCAAAGAAATAAATCCTGCATTAAGTATTTTAGAAATCCGGGGCATCATCAAAGAATCCGGCGGCGAAATTTTTAGAATGTAGAAAGCAGAGCGCGGAAAGCAGAACATAGAATCTACGTTAAAAACTTATCGTAAGATAAAGAAACCATTAATATGTTTTTATAATTATGATAATTTTGTTATAATCAATACCATGAAATTAGTAATAGTGGAATCTCCGACAAAAGCTAAAACGATATCTCATTTCCTAAACCAGGATTTCAATATCGAATCAACTTACGGACACGTAAGAGATTTACCTAAAAGCAAACTGGCTATTGATGTTGAAAAAGATTTCGAACCACATTACATTATTCCCCGCAAAGCGCAAAAAACAGTCACCCATCTAAAAGAGGCTTTAGAGAAAGCCGACAAACTAATTCTCGCAACCGACGAGGACCGTGAAGGCGAAGCTATTGCCTGGCATCTTCTTAAGGCGCTTGATGTAAATAAACACAAAAACATCAAAAGCGTCGAACGCATTGCCTTTCATGAAATCACTAAAAATGCCATTAAAGAGGCCCTGGAAAACCCTCGCGAAATTGATATCAATCTCGTAAATGCCCAGCAAGCAAGAAGAGTTTTAGACCGCCTCGTGGGATACAAGCTTTCGCCTTTTCTTTGGAAAAAACTTTTGAGCGGGCTTTCCGCCGGCAGAGTGCAATCCGTTGCCCTGCGCCTCATAGTTGACCGCGAAAAAGAAATACGCGCTTTTAAGCCGGAAGCCTATTGGACTATCGTCGCCAATCTTATCACGAGAAAAGAAGGGGCTTTAGAAGCGCTTTTAATGAAAATTAACGGCGAACCGATTCCTCCTCCCGGCCTGAAAAATAACGAAGAAGCGGAAAACATTATCGCTGATTTGAAAAAAGCGGATTTCGAAATCAGAGAAATAGAACCTCGGACAATCGAAAGAAGACCCTCGCCTCCTTTTATTACAAGCACCTTACAGCAAACCGCCTGGCAGCATCTTCATTTCTCCGCTAAAAAAACAATGCTTATCAGCCAACAGCTTTACGAAGGCATGAAAATCGCAAAAGAAGCAACCGGTCTCATCACTTACATGCGAACCGACTCGGTGAATATTGCCGAAGAGGCTCTAAAAAACGCGCGGAATTTTTTGGAAACCGAACTTGGAAAAAAATACTGCCTTGAAACACCACGCTACTTCAAAACAAAATCGCGAACCAGCCAAGAAGCGCACGAAGCCGTAAGGCCGACAAATCCCGCAAGAACTCCCGATTCCATCAAAGAAAACCTTACACCGGACCAATACAAACTCTATAAACTCATCTGGCAACGGTTCGTCGCGACACAGATGCCCAATGCGATTTTTGAACAAACCAGCATAACCATCGGAGCGGAAACTTCTTCGGAAAAAAATTATCTTCTGCAGACTGATGGGTCAGTAATGAAATTCGATGGATTTCTGAAAATCTATCCTTCAAAAATAGAAGAAAAAATACTCCCGGAAATTTCCCAAGGCGAAAAAATTAATTTGAAAAATGTCGAATCAACCGAACACCAAACAGAACCGCCGCCGCGCTATACCGAAGCTTCGCTCGTTAAAGCCCTCGAAAAATTCGAAATCGGCCGTCCTTCCACTTACGCGCCTATTATGTCCACTATTGAAAGCCGCGGCTATGTCGCCAAAGACCCTCAAAAACATTTTCTACCTTCAGAAATAGGCGAAAAAGTTGTTGATCTTTTGGCAGAAAATTTTCCCGCAATAGTCGATATTAATTTTACCGCCATGATGGAAAACAATCTCGATGATATAGCCGAAAACAAAAAGAATTGGGTTTCGGTCATCAGAGAATTTTACGTTCCTTTCGAAAAAAATCTTAAAGAAAAGTATGAATCGGTGGAAAAACAGAATCTTACGGAACCAACAAAAGAAGTTTGCGAAAAATGCGGCAAGCCGATGATAATCCGCTTCGGCCGTTTCGGAAAATTTATAGCATGCTCCGGCTTTCCAGAATGCAAAACGACGAAAGAACTCCCGCCGGAAAAAATCAATATAGTCTGTCCGCTCTGCAAAGAAGGACAAATCGTGGTGCGAAAAACCAGACGCGGCCGCATTTTTTACGGTTGCGCGAACTGGCCAAAATGCACGTTTGCCACATGGCAAAAGCCTACGGGAAAACTCTGTCCCGAATGCAACGCAGGAATGATTGAACTGCGAGGACAAGAAAAATGTTCCAATAAAAACTGCATATTCAAATACGGCAGGAAATCCAAGAAGGAAAAAAAATAAAAGTCAGCAAAAAATCGCTGACTTTTATTTTTCCAAATTTTCCAAAAATTAGACTATTTCAACGGTCGTAGAAATTGTCTAATTTTAAGAGGTATCCCTAACTTTACGCTATCGCCACAGATTAGGGATAGTTGAGAACTGCCGGAACAAATTTTTGGATTACTTAATTAAGAGTATCAAATCGTCTTGATTTTGTCAAGAATTGGCGTAAAATTATTTCATGACTTGGGAAGAATATAAAAAACAATTGCCTCAATATACCGATGAGGATTTAAAATTCATCGAGTCGGGTTTTGAATTGGCGTCTTTGAGCCATCAGGGCCAAAAACGCGCTTCAGGCGAAGAGTATATCATCCACCCAATTGAAGTATCGCTCAAGACCGCCGAAATAGGATTGGACGCGAAAGCGGTAACCGCCGCCCTCCTCCATGACACCGTAGAAGACACTTCAACCGACCTCAAAACTGTTAAAAAAAAATTCGGCGACGAAGTGACTTTTTTAGTAAACGCTCTCACAAAAGTCAACGTTATTCATCTTCAAAGCGACGAAAAAACAGTAGAATCGGCGCGAAAAATGTTTTTAGCGATATCCCGAGATATCCGCGTCGTCATCATAAAATTATTGGACCGGCTTCATAATATGCAAACAATTTCGGCCCTTCCCGAAAGGGATCGAAAACGCATCAGCCTTGAAACCCTGGAAATTTACGCTCCCCTAGCCGACCGCCTCGGCATGGGAGAACTTAAAGCAAAACTTGAAGATTTGGCTTTTCAATACGCTTATCCGGAAGAATACGAATACATACAGAAAGAACTGAAGGAAAAAATGTCTCAAAGAGAAAAATATCTGGAAAAAATCATTCCTATCGTCGAAAAGGAGCTGATAAAAGAAAAAATTAAAATAATTGATATTCATTCGCGGACAAAACATTACTACAGTCTTTGGAAAAAACTTCTCCGCTATAATATGGATTGGAATCTCATCACCGATTTGATTGCCATCCGTATTATTGTCGGCAGTATTGAAAGTTGTTACGCGACCCTCGGCGTTATTCATAAATTATGGAGGCCTCTGCCGGGCAGGATTAAAGATTATATCGCCTTACCGAAACAAAACGGATATCAAAGCTTGCACACAACAGTATTTTGCGTAGAAAGCAATATCACTGAATTCCAAATCCGCACTCCGGAGATGCACAATAAAGCCGAATGCGGCATTGCCGCGCACTGGGCGTGGGAAATGGAGGGAAAACCGGTTTCCGGAACAAAACTACAATCCTCAAAATTCCATTGGGTCAAACAATTGAGAGAATGGCACAGTGCTTTTGATAAAAATACTTCATCCGATAAATCATTTCTTGAATCTTTAAAAATAGATTTTTTTAAAGACAGAGTTTTCATCCTTACTCCGAAAGGAGATGTTGTCGACCTTCCCGCAGGAGCGACGCCAATAGATTTCGCCTACAATATTCATTCAGAAATAGGCGACCATATGGCGGGCGCGAAAGTAAATAACAGGATAGCGCCGTTTGACCACCAGCTTGTTTCAGGCGACATAGTTGAAATTATCACCCAAAAAAACAAAAAACCGAACACGGAATGGCTTAATGTTGCTAAAACATCTCTGGCGAAAGGGCATATCCGCTCTGCTTTGAAAAAAGAAGGACATTTATTCGGATTGTTTCCCGGAAAAGAAAAAATTGAACAAAAAACGGAAATTATCGTTATTGCTAGGGACCGTGTTGGCCTTTTAAAAGATATTTCCGAGGTGTTTTCTTCCAATCATATCAATATTCAGGATTTTTCCGTGGAAAAAGACGCGAATTATCCCCGCGTTCATATAATTTTTAAACCAAAACATAAAGAGCAGCTTTCTAAAATAAAAACGCGCCTCAAAACAGTAAAAGGCGTGGAAGAAGTCGGTTCCAGGCAGACCGTAATCAAATAGTAAAATTTTCCGAAAGGTCTTCTTCGGTCTGAATATTATCTTGAGGCGTATTTTCGCCGGAAAGTTCGGAATTTTGTCCGATATCAATCTCATCGACAGATTCAATATTTTCTTCTTTTTTAGCGCAAATATCGTGGATACGATTAAGAAGCGCGTTTAATTCTTCGTCCGAAAAAAATTCTATCGAGATTTTTCCTTTTTCTCCATTTTTCTCTATGGAAACCCTTGTGCCGAGAGCATCGGACAGTTTTTCCTCAAACAAGCGTATTTCCGGATTCGGCAATGCTTCCGCTTTCCGGCTTCTGGATACGGCAATGGACCGCGAAAATTTTTCCGCCTCGCGGACCGTCATTTGTTTATAAATAATTTCCTTATAAAGCAATGTCTGCTGGTCAGGATTCTTAATAAGCATCAAAAGCGGTCTTGTGTGGCCTTCTGTTATCAAACCCTTGCTTAGACCATCCTGAATTTCTTCCGGAAGCAATAAGATTCTTAAAGTATTAGTAACAAATTCGCGGCTCTTACCTATTTTCGAGCCGACTTCGTGATGTTTCAATTTAAAACTATCTATTAATTGGCGGAAAGCCCTGGCGCGTTCAACCGGATTCAAATCTTCCCGCTGAATATTTTCAATGAGCGCCAGTTCCAACTTAACTTGCTCTGTGGGTTCTTCGCGGATAATAACTGGCACCTGCCTTAAACTCGCCATCTTAGAAGCCATCAGGCGTCTTTCACCGGCAATTAATTCATACTCAACATCTACCCCCGTTTCAGTTTCATATTCTTTCCGGCTAACTACCAAAGGCTGTAAAACTCCGTATTGACGGATGGATTCGCTCAAACCGGCAAGTTTTTTCTCGTCAAATTCGCGGCGAGGTTGAAATGGATTAGATCTGATTTTCTCTACTTCAATCCAAAAAACGCCATTTTCTTTTTTGAGTGACGCAAATTCATTATCCATGAATAAAATTTTACACAAATTGACTGATGAATGCAAATGAATTAAATTAGAAATTAGAGAAACGCCCAGGTGTTGGAATCGGTAGACAAGATGGTCTCAAAAACCATTGGGAGCAATCCCGTGGGGGTTCGAATCCCCCTCTGGGCACCAGTAAGGAAAAGTCAAATTTCGTTGGCTCGCCTCGCTTCGCTCGGCGACTAATTTGTATTCAATTTTGGGGGTAAAAACGAATTCACGATTTCGCAAAACATGGTTCGAACCGATTGTTTTTCTCCGGGTTCTTTTGCGGTTTTGAGCGGTGCGGCTCCGCTGCCTTTCCGAATTTTCGCGGGGGGACTTCCTCGCTCCGAGCTTGTCGAGGAGCGAAATGCGTTCAGACTATCTTTAGAATACTGCACCAGTATTTGACTTTTGACGCTCTGGCCACGCTAGAAATATTTAGATTTCAGAACGACGGATAAATAGCAGTATGATATAGCAGTATGCGGTCGCATATAGTTATATCACGAGAAAAAACATATTTTTTCTGAAAAAGAAACAGTTATTCGTTAGTTAAATAATGGTGATGAAAAATAAACCTACTTAGAGACGGGTCTCACTCGTCTTTTTTCATTCAAACAGGTTCTAACCTACCTGCCGGCAGGCAAGCCTGTTCCCCCTAAAGTGCGCAAAATAAAACCTCCGTATTTCTACGGGGTTTGAATTTAAACCATTACATTGATTTAAGGTTTTCCCAAAAAATAATTTAAAACATTTTCAAAAATATCCAGTGCTTTATCGATTTCTTCAATGGTCACTATCAAAGGCGGAGTCATACGGATCACTTTCTGACCGCATGGAGCGAGCAGTAAACCGTTCATCTTGCACTCTTTCGCGACCGCGTCCCGGATTTCCGCGGTCTGGAATTCAATTCCAATCATGAGTCCCAATCCTCTTACATCAGAAATTAAAGAAGGCCGTTTTTCTTTTATCGCTTCCAGCCGCCTCAATAGATAAGCGCCGTGATTCGCGGACTGCTCGACTAGATTTTTCCGTAAAATTAAATCAATATTGGCGATTGCCGCGGCAACAGGTATCGGACTGGCATGATGACTTCCCGAATGCATTCCAGGTTCTAAATCTTTAAATTTATCGTCGTTGACGATAACCGCAGATACTCCTCCTATGCCCGCGCTGAAAGATTTTGAAGTAATCAGCATATCAGGCTCAATCCCGAAGTGCTCGCATGCCCACATTTTTCCCGTTCTTCCGAGCCCGGCCTGAATCTCGTCGGCAATAATATAAATTCCTTTTTCTCTTAAATAACCCGCCAACTCTTTTAAAAGAGCGCCATCAGGAACATTTATCCCGCCTTCCCCCTGGACCGGTTCGAAAATAAAAGCAAGGATTGGTGCGAATTTTGAAATATGCTCTTCTGCGCTTTTTACTGTCCGCGAAAATTTCCAGCCATTAATCCCTGGTGTTGGGAACGGCAAGCGGCCAACCGCGCAACTTGAAGACACCGCCCACATCTGTTTTGGCTTGGAATTTGTAAAAAGCTGGGCCAAACCATGGCGGCCGTGAAAAGCGTTTCTGAATACCAAGAATGAAAACTTGAAAAGTTCAAACTCGGAAGGGATAAAGATATCGCTTTCGAAATGACGCTGTAAACTTTCCGTTCCGATGCCACGATTTCTGATATGCGTAATCTCCGCGATTTTTCCCGCGAGGTCAACTGCCGTTGCTCCGGAATCTTCAAAATACACTCTCTTCTTAAAAGGCATTACTTTATCGGTGATTTCAATTAATTTTTCAGCCAAAGCAACCCGCGAAACTTCCAGTTTTCTGCGATTAATAGTGATTTCGTTTAGAAACGGGTAATCCGCGGAAATACAGGAATGGACGCCGCTTTTCGCCTGCTGGCAAATCGCGCTTACAACTTCTTTCGGTCCGTAGCCGGTGTTTAACAGGCTAATCTGTCCGGTAAAATCCAAAAATTCTTTCCCATTCAAATCGTATCCGACGATGCCTTTTCCGCCGATTATAACCGGACCGTCGAAATCAACTGTTGAGGTCCCGATTAATTCTTTCTCTTTGGCAAAATACTCTTCTTTCGTTCTCTTTTTGGACATTTCACGCCTCCTAAATCTATATTGCAAAGAGCGATTAAAATTTCTATTATGCTGATTATAGCATATGAAATATTTTATTGCAACATACGGATGTCAGGCGAATTATGCCGATTCCGAAAGAATTGCCCGGCGCTTGGAAAATATGGGGCACACTCGAACAAACCAAATCGAAAAAGCAAATTTGGTGGTTATTAACGCCTGCTCGGTCCGGCAATCGGCAATGGACAGAGTTTATTCGAAAATCAACCGTTTTGGAAAAAAGCCCTTCGGTAAAGCTCGGGGCAAGAAAATAATTCTGGCGGGATGCGTGCTTCCCGAAGACAGGAAGAAACTAAAATCCAAAGTGAGCGAGATTTGGCATCCAGACGAATATTTTGATCCGCCGGCTGGCGAACCGATTCATTCCGATAATTCCGGCGCCTTCGTGCCAATTATGACCGGATGCAATAATTTTTGCACTTATTGCGCCGTGCCGTATACGCGAGGCCGAGAAAAATCCAGGCCGGCAAATGAAATTATCGCCGAAGTTAAAAATTTGATTAAAAATGGTTGCAAAAAAATCTGGCTTTTGGGCCAAAATGTAAATTCTTATTCAGGAAAGTTCGATTTTTTTTCCGCTTTGCACGAGGAAGAGCCTGATTTTTCTTTTATCGGGCTGGCGGTGGGATCCTTAAGTAAAAATAAAATAAAGGCGGGAAAAGAAAAATCAGGTTCTCCGCCAAAGGATAAGGAATTAAAAAATTCATTTCCTGTAAAATTCCCTGCATTGCTTAGAATAATCAATAATCTGCCAGGCAAATTCCAAATCAAATTCCTTACCAGTCATCCTAAAGATATGTCCGATGAACTTATTAAAACAATCGCCGAATGCCCAAAAATTTCCAAAGAAATTCATTTGCCGCTTCAATCAGGCGATAATACGATCTTAAAAAAGATGAATCGCAAATATACCATTGAACGCTATAAAAATCTGATTAAAAAAATCAGGAAACAAATTCCGGAAGCGAAAATTTCCACGGATATCATTGTCGGATTTCCCGGCGAAACGAAGAAACAGTTTGAAAATACCGCCAAAGCAATGCGGAATATAAAATTTTGCAATGCTTATATCGCCTGCTACTCTCCCCGGCCAGGCACTGCCGCTTTCAAACTAAAAGATAATATTCCTCATCAAGATAAAAAACGTCGAAGAAAAATTTTAGAAGAAATTATAAAATATAAAAATTAGACAACTTGTACGATCGTTGATTTTGTCTAAAGTAATAAATAAAATGCGGAAAAATGCTAAAAACCCAAAAATAGTCGTTATTATCGGGCCGACGGCGTCGGGCAAAAGCGCCTTGGCGGTTAAAATCGCCGGAAAATTCAACGGAGAAATCGTTTCCGCGGACTCGCGCCAAATTTACCGCGGAATGGATATCGGCACGGCGAAACCCACAAAAAAAGAA
>PFNV01000037.1:1948-13539 GCA_002792165.1 Candidatus Tagabacteria bacterium CG_4_10_14_0_2_um_filter_40_13 | reverse complement strand
ATGCGCGAAAGCTGATTGAACTTTTTTCGTCCCGCATCTCCCTCCTCCTGATACATTTCTTTAAGCCGGGGAAATATCATCGTCAAGAGCTGCATAATAATGGTAGCTGTAATGTAAGGGCCGACTCCCAGCATAACGATCGAAAGATTTGAAAGAGCGCCGCCGGAAAAAATATTCAAAAGTCCGAAGAATTGGTTTCCCTCCAAAAAAGAATGCAGTTTTACGGGATCGACGCCCGGAATGGGAATCGCCGCGCCAAGCCTGAAAATCGCGAGCATCGCCACGACAAAAAAAATTTTCCTGCGCAAATCCGGGTCTTTGAAAATCAATTTTAGTTTTTGAAAAAAAATCGCCATCTTAATTTATGCCAAGGACCGTCCTTGGGACCTCTTTAAGGACGGTCCTTGGCTTTTTTAATTTCTATTGTGCCGCCGGCTTTTATTATTTTTTCGCGGGCGGACGCCGAAATTTGACATTCGGAAACAAGAAGTTTTTTGCTTACATTGCCTGTTCCCAAAAGCTTCACTTCGGGCACTTTTCCTTTTAATAAATTGATAACGCCGGTTTCCACTAAAACTTTTGGGGTAATTTTGTCGCCTTCTTTGAATTTTCTTTCCAATACTTTCAAATTAACCACTATGGGTTTTGTCTGGATAGAAGCGAACCGATAACCCCTCTTTTTAGGAAGTTTTTTAATAATCTCTCTCAAACGGGGTTTGACACGGACGCCGTGCGCTCTTTGGCCTTTACTGCCTCTTCCGGAATAAGTGCCGCGCTTGCCTCCCCGTCCGACAAGCTTTTTCGCTTTCTTTTTTATCGTCGGTTTTATTTGGTGTATTTGAACCATGCTTAAATTATTTTCTTATATTTTAAATTTGAAAGCGCGACCAACGCGGCCCGCGCGTTATTAAGCTTGTTTTTACTGGTGGAAATAATCTTGGCGCTGGTATTTTTTACGCCCGCTAAATCTAACACCGTTCTCACTGAACCGCCGGCAACCAAACCTCTTCCGCCTAAAGACGGTTTGATATAAATGAACGCGCTGCCGAATTTTCCCGTCGTTTCGCAAGGAATAGAATCACGTTCGTTCAAAACAACTTTGATCAAATGCTTTTTCGCATTCCTGAAAGCTTTTTCTATCGCAAGAGATGTATCACCGGCCTTACCTAGGCCTACGCCAACTTCGCCTTTCCGGTTGCCGATAACGATAGTCACACGGAAACTAAAACGCCGTCCTCCCGCAACAACGCGCGCCACTCTCCTAATATCGATCAATTTCTGTTCGTACTCGGGCGGCTTTCTTTCCTGGCCGTGACGAAATCTATTTTCTTTTTTACCAGATCTAAACATAAATTTAAAATTTAAGACCCCCTAGTCGGGCGCCCTCGGCAGCTGCTTTTACGCGACCGTGATAAGCGTAACCGCCGCGATCAAAAACCGCATGTTTGATTTTCTTCTCTTTTGCCAAAACCGCCAAAGCTTTTCCGGTTTCAAACGCAACTTGCGTTTTCACTTCTTTTTCTTTATGAACTCCCTGTTTCTTTTTGGCTCCTTTCACGGACAAATCGCTTGCCGAAACTATCGTTCTGCCTTTTTCATCATTTATCAATTGCAAAAAAATATGCTTATTAGAACGGAAAATATTGAGACGCGGTTTGTCGGCCGTACCTTTAATTCCCGCCCTAACGCGGCGATGCCGCATTATTCTTTTTTGTTTTTTTATTTTATTGATGTCTCTCATAAAAATTAACCGGATGAAACTACTGCTTTTTTGCCTGCCTTGTGCCTGACAACCTCTTTTTCGTATCTGATGCCTTTGCCTTTATACGGCTCCGGTTTTTTCAAAGCTCTGATTTGAGCGGCAAACATTCCAACAGAATCCTTATTCGCGCCGGAAATGATAATCATATTTTTTTCTATTTTCAAATCTATGCCTAAAGGAATCGAAACTTTAACGGGATGGCTGAAACCCAAAGTCAAATTAAGATTTGAGCCTTCTTTCGCCGCGCGATAACCGATTCCTTCTATAATAAGGGTTTTACTGAAACCCTTTGTCACGCCTTCTATCATATTAAGAATATGAGCGGCGTAAGTACCCCATAAAGCGGATGTTTCCTTTTCTCTCCTGAATTTCTTCGCCTTATTCGGTTCTAATGTTATGACTCCATCGGAAATAGAAATTAAAATATCGTCTCTAAAAAGACGGGTATTTTCTCCGAGAGGTCCTTTCACTTTCATCACTCCGTTTTCGAATTTGACCTCGACCCCCTGCGGAATCACTATTGGTTTTTTCCCGATTCTACTCATAAATTTAAATTATTTGTAGTGAGCCCTTCAAGCTACCAAATTTCGGCGATAACTTCTCCGCCGACCTTTTCCTTAATCGCTTCTTTATTATTCAAAAGACCTTTCGATGTTGAAAGAATGAGCATGCCATAGCCGTGTTTAACCGGTTTTATTTCATTCAAGCGCAAATAAACGCGTCGCGAAGGTTTTGAAATCCTCTTAATATGATTTATCTTCCCGCATCCCTTTTCATCGTACGCCAACGCAAGCTCAATTGTTTTTTTATTCTTTTTTCCTCTCTTGTTAACCTTCTTGATGCAATCCGTCTTCAAAAGCAATTTCGCCAATTCCATTTTTAATTTTGAGTAAGAGATAGTCACGGTCTCTTTTTTTGAGACTTGAGCATTTCTTATTTTTGTGAACATGTCTGCAATTGGGTCCATATTTTACCAACTTGACTTTTTTACGCCCGGAATCCTGCCTTCGTTGGCGAACTCGCGAAAACATATCCTGCACATATCGAAATCGCGCATATAACCGCGTTTTCTGCCGCAACGAAAACATCGCCGCACCACGCGGCTTTTGTACTTCGGTTTTTTTTGGCTTCTGGCTATAACTGACTTCTTGGCCATGGTTTAAAATATACAGAAATTCTGATAATTTGCAACATTTATTTCTTAAACGGAAAGCCAAGCATTTTAAACAGCTCCAAGGCCTCTTCGCGGGTTTTCGCGCTGGTTACCATCGTAACCTCGAAACCAAAAATCATTTTTATGTCTTCTTCCGCAATTTCCGGAAATATCGTATGTTCTTTTATGCCGATGGAAAAATTTCCCGCGCCGTCAACTGCTTTCGGATTTAATCCGCGGAAATCGCCGATGCGGGGAATTGCTATAGAAAGAAATCTATCGAGAAAATCGTACATCTTTTGTCCGCGCAAAGTGACGGAATAACCCGCCAGCGCCCCTTGGCGAAGCTTGAAAGAAGCAATTGATTTTTTTGCCAGCCTTTTTGCCGGCTTCTGTCCTGTGATAAGACTCAATTGCTTCTCGATAATTTCAACCTGCTTTTCGTCTTTAACCGAACCGACGCCGCTGTTAACGACGGTTTTAACGATTTTAGGAATCGCCATTTCATTCTTATATCCGAATTTCTTTTTCATCTCCGGAATGACTACTTTTTTATATTTTTCCCGAAGCATCTGCATTATAATTTAGTATAACTATTTTACGGATTTATGCAAATAAAAAAGCAAGACAAAAGTTTTCTGCTTTTACAGAGGCAGATTCTCTACATCCGCTTCAATCTCCAAATCCTCTCCCAGCATTTCTTCGCTAATACTTCCTTCTTCGCTTTGATGTATTTTTTTCATAATTATTTTTTACCTTCTTTGATAAGTTGAGTGATATTGTCCGGCACCCGTTCGTAACGGTCGAATTCCATGGTGGACGTGGCTCGACCTTCGGTCATTGAACGCAAAGAAGTGACATAGCCGAACATTTCCGAAAGCGGAACTTTTGCGTCAACGATTTTTAAATTATACCTGTCGCCGATATCAAGAATATGTCCGCGTTTTGAATTCAAATCGCCAATAACTTCTCCAAGAAATTTTTCCGGAGTCACAACTTCAACTTTCATAATAGGTTCAAGGATAATCGGCTTCGCTCTTTTTACTCCTTCCTGCAAAGCCATTGAGCCGGCAATTTTGAACGCCATTTCCGATGAGTCGACTTCATGGTAAGAGCCGTCGTAAAGTTCGACGGAAAAGTCTACAAGCGGAAACCCCGCTACAACTCCCCGTTCCATCGCTTCTTTAATTCCTTTTTCCGCCGCGGGAATAAATTCTTGGGGAATAACACCTCCCCTGATGGAATTAATGAATTCAAATCCCTGACCTCTTTCTTTGGGCACCAGTCTGACGCGCACGTGTCCGTATTGGCCGCGGCCGCCGGATTGGCGGATGTATTTTCCCTCAGCTTCACTTTCAGTCATAATAGTTTCTTTGTAGGCGACTTGAGGTTTTCCTACGGTTGCTCCAACATTAAATTCCCGTTTCATCCGGTCGACAATAATATCAAGGTGAAGCTCGCCCATGCCCGAGATAATGGTTTCCATCGTTTCCTGGTCGGATTTGATTCTGAAAGTCGGGTCTTCATCGGAAAGGCGCTTCAAAGCAAGACCCATTTTTTCCTGGTCAGCCTTAGTTTTAGGTTCGATTTTAAGGGAAATAACCGGTTCGGGGAATTCTATTTTTTCGAGAATAATCGGGTGGTCCGGGTCGCACAAAGTGTCGCCGGTATGGGTGTTTTTAAGGCCGATTGTGGCAGCGATATCGCCGGCAAAAACTTCTTTCACTTCTTCGCGATGATTGGCGTGCATCCGCAAGATTCTTCCGATTCTTTCTTTGGTGTCCGTGGTTACATTATCAACATAAGAACCGGCGTCGAGGTGGCCGGAATAAACTCTGAAATAAGTGAGCTGGCCCACATAAGGATCTGTTTGAAGCTTGAAGGCTAAGGCCGCAAAAGGCGCGTCGTCTTTCGCTTCGCGCGTAATTTTTTCATGCGTTTTAAGATTAAATCCTTCCGTGGGAGGAAGGTCGGCAGGGCTGGGAAGATAATCGACAACCCCGTCGAGCATTGTTTGCACTCCTTTATTTTTTAAAGCGGAACCGCAATAAACGGGAACAAGTTTATATTGAAGGCATCCAGCTCGTAAAGCTTTTTTCATCGCCTCTATTGAGGGTTCCTGATTATTCAAATATTGCTCCATTATTTCGTCGTCAATTTCGCTCTCGGCGATTTTTTCAATCATGATTTTCCGCCATTTTTCCGCGTCGGCTTTGAATTTTTCCGGAATTTCTTTTACAACTAATTTTTCTCCGTGTTCGCCTTCGAAATAAGTCGCTTTCATTTCAAAAAGATCGATTACGCCTTCAAATTCCGATTCAAGTCCGATGGGGATGGTAAGCGGGACGGCAAAAGGAGTGAGCCGTTCGTGGATGGAAGCAAGACTTTTTTCAAAATTGGCGCCCATTCTGTCGAGCTTGTTGATGAAACAAATGCGAGGAACTTTATATTTATCCGCCTGACGCCAAACAGTTTCGGATTGCGGTTCAACGCCGGCCACGCCGTCGAAAATTACAACGCCAGCGTCGAGCACTCTTAAAGAGCGCTGCACTTCAACCGTGAAATCAATGTGGCCCGGAGTATCTATAATATTAATGCGATGATCGCGCCAAAAACAGGTTGTGGCCGCGGCGGTAATTGTGATGCCGCGCTCTCTTTCCTGCTCCATCCAGTCCATAATTGCTTCGCCTTCGTGCACTTCGCCGATTTTATAGGAAACGCCGGTGTAAAAAAGGACGCGTTCGGAAACAGTTGTTTTCCCGGCGTCTATATGCGCGATAATGCCGATATCCCTTGTTTTTTCGATGGGGTATTCTCTAGCCATAGTGATTTTTTACCAGGCAAAATGGGCGAAAGCGCGGTTTGCTTCGGCCATTCTGTGGGTATCCTCTCTCTTTTTAACAGCCGTTCCTTCGTTTTTGGAAGCCAATATCAATTCTTCGGAAAGCCGGCTGGCTATATTTTTTCCTTTTTTTGCCCGGGCCGCAACGATTATCCAGCGCATGGCCAGACTGATTCTTTTTTCCGTCGGAATTTCTTTTGGAACCTGATAGGTTGCGCCTCCGACTCTTTTGGAGCGCACCTGAATCCAGGGCGAAACATTGTCGATTGCTTTTTGAAAGACAGCGACGGGGTCGGATTTTGTTTTATTTTTTATTTCTTCGAAAGTTTTATAAACAATTTGACGGGCGATGGATTTTTTTCCTTCCCAAAGCAAATAATTGGTGAATTTCTCGATTTCTTTCGAGTTATAAACGGGGTCCGTTCCCAGCGTGTGTTTTATTTTAATTTTTCTTCTCATGTTTCAAGTTTTATGTTTTATTCTTTTGGTCTTTTAGCTCCGTATGCCGAGCGTTGCCGTCTGCGGCCTTCAACTCCGGCGGTATCGAGCACGCCGCGGACAATATGATATTGGACTCCCGGCAAATCTTTGACGCGACCGCCGCGAAGCAGCACGATAGAGTGTTCTTGCAGGTTATGGCCGATGCCGGGGATATAGGCGGTTACTTCCATTCCGTTTGTAAGCCGCACCCTTGCCACTTTGCGGATGGCGGAGTTCGGTTTTTTCGGAGTCATGGTTGAAACTTTAATGCAAACGCCGCGCTTGAAAGGCGACGAAAAATAAACCGGACGATTTTTGATAATATTAAAACCGCGCTGTAAAGCAACGACTTTTGATTTCTTCAAAATTTTTTTCCTCCCTTTTTTAATTAATTGGTGGATTGTCGGCATGGTTTATAGTTTATAGTTTTTGCTAAAAAGTGTCAAACAAAAAAGCCCCGCGCTTTTGCGGGGCCAGATTTGATTATTTATCTTCCGGCAGTCTGGACCAGGATTCGGGAGGCTGGATTCCGATGAATTTTGTTCTTATGTTGATAGGTAATGCCTGAATTAATTCTTTTCGTATCAGAGCGATAGTTTTGCTCTTGAAAATCTTCTTAGTCTGGTCAAGAGCGATAATCGCCTTTTCGATTTCTTCTTCTAAAGATTCTACTTCGTATTTTAATCTCTTTATTTCCTCATCTTTGTTTGCGAATTGAGCTTGAATTTCTTTTATTTCTCTTATTTCTCTCTCTATTTCTTTTAAGCTCATCTTTCTCCTCCTTTTCTTTGCGGCTTCCCTCGCCCCGCCGGTTGGCGGACGGGTTCGTCCAAAGAACCGGTTCCCTCCAGCTTTAACGCCTTCTGTCTCTTTGCTCCATTTCTTTTTACATATCAATCACCTCCCAAAATTTCAAAGAACCCCTTAATTTTCAGGTGGGTTAAAATTAGCACGAAGCAAAAACGGCGTCAAGGTCCTGTATCAAAGAATAATATTTAATCATTATTGAATATTTAATCATTTACATCTTTACGCTATAGCGAAAAGATGTTAACTTTATGATTATGAAAGAATACGGAATTTTAACGGGTAAAGTGCTTGGCATTTTGGCGAGTGGTTTCGTTTTAGCTTTGAGTAAAGACAAAAAACAACGTTTTCAACTTCATCAAGAATGTGATCGCTTATGGCACACGATTGATAGAAAACAGCTTTATCATGTTTTAAGACGTCTTCAATTGAACGGTTTTATGAAAACAATTAAGCGGGCTGATGATGTTGAAGGCTTCCAACTTAGCGAAGAAGGTAAAAAACGCTGGTTGAAATATCAACTGCGCAATCTGAAATTAAAAAAATCAAAACGTTGGGATAGAAAATGGAGGATTGTGCTTTTTGATATCCCTGAATTGAAAAAGAAAATTAGAGATGCCTTGCGTAGAAAATTAAAAAATTTGGGTTTTCTTGAATTTCAGAAAAGTGTTTTTATTTATCCTTTTCCCTGCGGAGACGAAGTTAATTTTGTCATTAACTTTTTTAATATTGAGGATAGCGTTTTTTACTTGGAGGCGCCGATATCCCCCGATTATAACTTCCGCCGGCATTTTAATTTGAAATAAATTAATTTTGAAATTGATGATTACCGATGATTATTCGAAATAGATAATTTGATAGGTAATTTTACATTTACAACTTTACGCTATAGCAGAAAGATGTAAATGTATTCAACGTTCAACTACCAATGGGTATTTTTAAAAAATTGGCAAAACAAAAACAGCGTCATTCTTGACGCCATTTTATCAGCTTCGCGCTGAAATTAAATTATTTTTAAAAATTTTAACAATTTTTTGACCATGTTAGTCGATTTTTCCTTCTGTTCGGGTTCCTTTGGATTTTTCCCGGAGTTAGCCGGTCTGAATTTTTCTCTTTCCATAAAATACCTCCTTTTCTAATTTTATTCTTTTCCTATTTCGTTCATCATCGCGTAAATACGCGAATTTGCCCGTGAAAGCGCGGAGTCGATTTCATGCGCGAGATAGGTCCATGTTTCCAGAGAATATCGCAGTTGCTTGTCTTTCTCCTGGAGTTTTTCTTTCAGTTCCGCGATTTTATTTTCCATTGCTTCGAATTCGGGATAAAGGATTTTTTCCGCCCATTCGGTTAAGAGTTCATTGTTAGGATTAAGTAACGGCGCGCCTTCCTGTTTTTTTATTTCTTTTTCTTCCATTGCTTTATTATTCCTCCCTTTATTTTAGGTGTTCGGCTTCAAAGGTAAATTTCCAATATATTCTTCGGTGATATGCCGGCCGCTTATTATACCCTGCATAGATGCCTGCATAATTCCGCGGGTATATCCGCCGCCATCGCCGACAAAGTAAAGCCGTTTTTGCGCCGATTCGCAGTTTTCATTGACCATAATTTTTTTGGCGTATTGTTTAACTTCGCCGCCGTAAATCAGAACGTTATTCGGATTCATCGCCGGCGCGACTTTTCTCAGCGGTTCTTTCAGAAATTCTTCGATAGCCGCCATAAAGTCGTAAGGAAGAACAGAGCCGATACTGCCCGGTATTGCCTCTTTAAGCGTGGGACGAACCGCGCTTTCCTGAATACGTTTTTCCGTCGAGCGCCGGCCTTTCAAAAAATCGCTCAATGTCTGGACAATAACCAATCCCCTTCCTAAATGATTAGCTAAACTGGCAATTTTGTTGCCGTAGCCAATCGGATCATGGAACGAGTCATCAAATTTTTCGTGAACCAAAACCGCGAAATTCGTGTTTTTCGATTTGATTCCCGAAGATTCGGAATAGCTTTCTCCATTAACGGTCAAAATTCCGTAGGATAATTCCAGCTTCACAAAACCATAAGGACAAACGCAAAATGTTCTTACTTCTTTGTCGTTCCTGTTCGTTCTGTAAACTAATTTCGGCGATTGAACCACATCGGTGAATTTTTCAAAGCATCCGGCAAGCGTTTCTATTCTTACGCCGATATCGATTCCATTGTCTTGCACTTCCAGTCCGAAGGTTTCCGCTATTTTGCTCGTTTGTTCGTTGCTTCCTCTGCCGCCGGCCATAATTACCACGCGGCTTTTAAATTCGCGATGCGCCTCTGACCAGATTGAAAATTCTTCGCCTAAATCTTTCAAGTCTGTGATTTTAGTTTCAAGAAAAATTTCAACTCCATGATTTAGAAGATGCTGTCTTATTTTCTCAACGATGAAATATGCGGCATCGGTTCCCCAATGGCGGGTTGGATAATAAATGAAATCTTTAAAACCGGCCGCCCAAGCTTCATCTCTCAGTTTTTTTGCTTTTTTTGCGCTCGGAATTTTTAATGGTCCTTTATTATCATCGAACGCAAGATATTGTTCGTCGACATAACGCATCAATTCTTTGAATTTTTCTCTGGGTATAACTTCGATCAATTGGCCGCCCGAATCCCATGTGAGATTGAGCTTGCCGTCGGAAAAAGCGCCTGCTCCGCCCCAGCCGCGAGTGGAATGTTCGGCATTGCCTCTATCTGCGGTAAGGCGAATCTTGCCTTGTTCGAAAATGACGATTTTGGCGTCTGATTTCAGTTTTTTGATTTCCAAAGCAGCCGACATTCCCGCCGGTCCGGAACCGATAATAGCCACGTCGTATTTTTTTTCGGCAATATCCATTTACATCCTCCTTATCGCTTACCCCAATTTTTAAAGAACGTTTTATCTAAATTAAATCGTTAGTCCCGTAATTAACTTAAACAAAAAAGAGACGATTGGCAAGAAGATATGTGGCCAGACAAAAAAGATAAAAATTATGACGAAGATGAAAGAGTAGCGTTCAAGAGTATATTGAATTTTTTGCCAGCGAAAAGGCAGAAAAGCGGAAAGCAGGCGGGAGCCGTCAAGGGGAGGAATGGGAATGAGATTTAAAACCGCCAGTATCAAATTAATGAAAACGATAAGACTGGCAAGTTGGAAAAAGGCGACGGGCAACAAACTGAAGGTGCTACTTAGGCGAATAAGTGTTCCAAAAATTACCACAATCAGAAGATTCGTTAATGGTCCGGCGGCGCCCACAATGGCCGGGCCCCATTTTTGATTTTTTAGATTGTAAGGATTGAAAGGAACGGGCTTTGCCCAACCGATAATGAATCCGCCGGTGAGATAAGTGAATACCGGAAGAATGACCGAACCGAAAATATCCAGATGACTCAAAGGATTTAAGGTAAGGCGGCCGGCATATTTGGCAGTTGAATCTCCTAAAAGATACGCGACGTATCCGTGAGATATTTCATGAAGTATTACGGAAAGTATTAAAATCGTGATTGCGAATATGAATTCCATATATTTTCTATTGCATTAAAGCATTTTAAATGATAGCATAAAAAGCACAGTTTTCAATTCGATTTAAAATCAGAAATTAAAATCATGAAATCTTGTCCAATTTGCAATAAAACAACGCGGATGGGCGGAAAACGCAATCTTTTGCGCGGAAAATATAATCCCACTAAAATGCAGAGAAAAATTCCCAATCTTCAGTGGACGCGCCTGCCTGGCGGCAAGCGCGTCAAAATCTGCACCCGCTGTCTGAAAAAAGGAAGGCATCTTATCGCGAAGATTTAATCTTTTTGTTTTTTAATTTTGTAAGGCCAGAAATTTTATTTAAACGATTCGGGAATAGATCTTTAGGATAAATTTCGATAAGCTTAAAGTTTTTTTCTTTGCAAATTTTGCGCTTTTTTAAAATTACGGCATCATAGCCCTCTACTTCGCCCGCGAGGCCAAAATATTCTATGCGGATATTGCCGCATGAAAAATCGGCCGTCATCTTTGTAGTATTGCCGTATTTTAAATTTTTTTCGTGTGCAATTTTGTATTTAGTTAGCCAATCATCAATTATTTTTTCTGCATAAGAATCACAGATATGCCCGTCTTTAGCTTGAAATCTTTTTGAAAATCTAATTGGGTTAGGTTCAAAATCTGCTATTTTTATCGCGTTATTCCAGCTCCCAAAATTCTTTTTATATTCTATGTAAGTATTATTGAATTCTCTCTTATAAGGAATTCTTCCGTGTTTTCTATAAAAACTGATTATCCTTTGAATAAGTTCTTTATTTGTTGGTTTGGGTTTCCAAAATCTTGATAAATTTTTAAATGCCTGAATACGTCTTTGCTCAATGCTAAAATTAGGACTAACTCTATTTCTTCTTTTTTCAATTTCCTGTTTTTGTCTATCGGTTAAAGTTATGCCTTTGGTCCATAACGAAGCTGTTCCCAAAGCGATACCGAGTTCTTTAGCGATTTCCCGATGAGTCTGCCCTTTTCGTCTTAAGTTTTTTGCTTTTATCCGTACTTTAATTGAATATCTTCTTCCATT
>PFNV01000037.1:243-1840 GCA_002792165.1 Candidatus Tagabacteria bacterium CG_4_10_14_0_2_um_filter_40_13 | reverse complement strand
CTTAAATGCTAGTGCTTATCCTCAAATTGCCACTAACTTATGGGATACTGTAATCACTACTTCAACTTCGTTATCTACAGGAGGTACCTGGCTAAACTCTTTTGTTATAACTTTAGCACCTAATTTAACACTGCCTTCTTCTCAAAAATTTGGTGTTAAGGTAGAGTTCCAAGGTATGGATACTGATACATTTGGGCTTTTAGCGGGTTTCCAAGATGGCGGTGCTTGTGGTGTCGGTACAAAGTCTGCTGTTTTATCTATGTTTGACAGAAATACCTACTCTCAATGGAGTGATTATAACACTTATGGTCTTTTACCGACAGCTAGCGGTGCTAATCTTTATTACGATTGTAATGGTGATGGAAGTTATAATGCCAACAGTAATGAGGAAGATTATTTACAAAATGGTAGTATCTGGTTGCATGTAACAACTGATCCATCTACTGGTGTTGATGAAGTAGCTAACAATATTAACTTCATAGTTTATCCAAACCCAGGTAGCGGTGAGTTTAACATTAACTTAACTGGAAACATAGAAAATACTGATTTAACAGTTAAAAATATAGTTGGACAAACAATTATGAATAAAACCATAAATGTTTCTGGTAAAACTCAAGAAACAATTTCATTAGCTGGATATAGTAAAGGAATTTATTTCTTAACTATTGATAATGAAACCGTTAAATTAGTTGTTGAATAATAATTAATTGACTGACTAGTCCTAAAAACCGCCAAGACATCTTGGCGGTTTTTTTATTGTTGAATAGTTAATGTTAATTTAAATTACATAATACTTCATATTAACATTATTAGTAGCGTATTAAAAAAATTATTTTTTAAATAACTGACTTAAAAAATATTTTTTTTAGTTTTCGGAGATTTAACACCTACCACCAGTGCTGATGTAAATTGCATTGAGGTATAAAATGAGTGACTATTAGATGAATTTTCTTTAAAGAAATCATCAACTGCTTTAGCAATTTTTTCAATTTCCTCTAAGGGGTCACCATCTTTATTAAATACTAATGCTAACTTTTGATAAAACATACTGTTTGGAAAATGATGATCAACGGCTTTCAAAAAAGTTTCGTTCCATGTTTTTGTAAAAATTAATCCATCTTTTATTCCTTTTTGCTTTAATAAATAGAAAGTGAGGTCTTTAAAAAACAATAAATTTTGGTTAATAAATTTTTTATTATTCATACAAAACTCAAACAAACACGCATTTAGTGCATAGGGAATAACATGATTATATTTGTCTTTAATAAAAGTAATTTTAGAGTCTTTTAACCCTGATTTAATGGAATTAAACCTTTCTAAACAAAATTGATAAAGCTCTAAATCTAATGAGTTGTTTTTTAGAATCAAACTTTTTGTATCTTCAGCTAAATCAGAAATTTGAGGTCTTCTAAATGTCATTCTTTTTACTTCCATTTCATTTTCCCATTTAATATCAGTTACTTCAGAAAAATATTGCATAGACGCAGCAAATTCTTCAAAAATTCCAACATGAATTGGGATTTGCTCAATAGCATCTAAAACATCATCAAGATCATTTACTGTAGCTTTTTGAATACCTAAAAACCGTCTCCCTTTC
>PFNV01000037.1:0-166 GCA_002792165.1 Candidatus Tagabacteria bacterium CG_4_10_14_0_2_um_filter_40_13 | reverse complement strand
GGTATCAATGGATGTAGGGATTTCAGATGGTTGATCGAGATAGGAGTAGTAGATACCTATAAAAGATCCAGCAGATATTCCTCCTATAAAAGCAACATTAGGGTCCACCTTGTATAAGTTAGCCGTTGCTGCATCTTTTCTAAAATAGCGTACTGCCGCTTTCATA
>PFNV01000023.1 GCA_002792165.1 Candidatus Tagabacteria bacterium CG_4_10_14_0_2_um_filter_40_13 | reverse complement strand
GGATGAAATTAAAAAGCTGGGATTGCTTAGCAGGATTAAAATCACGAGCCACGAATCTCAAGAGCTTCAAAAAGGCCTTGATGCTATTTTGGGCTATGTTTCGAAATTAGGTAAAGCTTTAACAAAGGAAACAGAAGTTTCCGCATCTTCAATTTCAAATGTTTTTCGCAAAGACGAATTGATAAAAGATGAATCGGAAATTCAAAAAGGAGCGCATATCAGGGTTAAACGCATATTATGACGAAAATAAATTTATCCGAACTTACCATTAAAAAAGCCCACGACTTGATTCACGACAAAGAAATTTCCTGCCGGGAGCTTCTTTCTATTTATCAGGAAAATATAAAAAAGCATGAAAAGAACGTCCATGCTTATTTGGAAGTTTTTGACGATGCTTTCGAAAAAGCAGAAGAGGAAGACAAAAAAATAATGGCCGGGGAGGAACCGAAACTTTTGGCCGGAATTCCCTTAGCAATAAAGAATAATATAATGATAAAAGGGAAGATTTGTTCCGCCGGCTCGAAAATACTTGAAAATTACAAAGCGACTTATGACGCGACCGTCATTAAAAAACTTCGGGATGAAGGCGCAATTTTTATCGGTCGGACAAATATGGATGAGTTCGCCATGGGTTCTTCGACGGAAAATTCCGCATTCGGGCCGACAAAAAATCCTTATGATTTGGAAAGAGTGCCGGGCGGTTCTTCCGGCGGTTCTGCGGCGGCGGTGGCCCAGCAGGAATGTTTGGCGGCTTTGGGTTCGGATACAGGCGGCTCAATCAGGCAACCGGCCGCGTTTTGCGGAATAGTCGGCTTAAAACCCACTTACGGCGCTGTTTCCCGTTATGGGCTTATTGCTATGGCTTCTTCGCTGGACCAGATCGGCCCTTTGGCCAAAACGACCGAAGACATTGAATTGCTTTTCAATGCTATTAAAGGAAAAGATTCTTTCGATTCCACCAGCATCGATTTCGATAAATTCAGAAACAAAAAATCAACGGCCAAAATTATCGGCGTTCCCAAAGAATTCTTTTCATTAAAAGATGGCGGCAAAGAAGGGCTTGATAAAGATATTGCCGCCAATATTGTGAAAACGATAGATTTTTTCAAGGATAACGGTTATATTATTAAAGAAGTGAGCTTGCCTTACGCCGAATACAGCTTGCCGACATATTACATTTTAATGCCCGCGGAAGTGTCGGCGAATTTAGCCCGCTTTGACGGAATCAGATATGGATTTTCCGAAAAAGGCGATAACCTTCTTGAAGATTATATGAAAACAAGGAGAGAAGGTTTCGGTAAAGAAGCGAGGCGGCGCATTATTTTGGGAACTTACGTTCTTTCAGAGGGATATTACGATGCTTACTACAGTCAGGCTCAAAAAATCCGCGATCTGATTAAAAAAGATTTTGAAAACGCATTTAAAGAGGTTGATGTTTTAATAACGCCGGCTACTCCCACTCTTCCTTTTAAATTTGGAGAGAAGTCTGGCGACCCTCTTGCGATGTACTTGTCGGATATTTTCACGGTCCCGGCTAATCTTGCGGGGATTCCGGCGGTATCCGTTCCTATGGGTTTTATTGATAGAGACAATGTCAAATTACCGACAGGAATACAATTTATCGGCCCTTGGTTTGGCGAAGAAATATTATTTGATTTAAGCAAGAAAATAGAATATGCCCGCGCCAACATATATTAATATCGAATATCTTTTTTATAAGACTTTTATTTTTTTAAAAAATGCCTATTTTTTTGTGATACGCATTCCTTGGCCAAAAGTGATTTCTTGGGGGCATATTATCGGCGGAATTATCGTTATTGCTTTTCTTGCCGGCATAATTTACAATCTTATCGGCATATACAGGATAAGAAAACACAACAAACCGGATCTCTAATGCGATTATTGGGAATTGATTATGGCGAAAAGAAAATTGGCATCGCGATTTCGGATGAAAGCGCGAAATTTGCGTTTCCGCATGGCGTTATTGACAATGTTTCGGCAAACAGCGTTTTGAAAGCGCTTAAAATCATTTGCGACAAGAATAATATCGGGAAAATTATTATTGGCCAATCGCTCACTTACAAAATGCAGTCGAATCCGATAATGAAACGCATCGAGAAATTCAAATCATTTCTTGAGGAACGCCTTAAAATTCCCGTTGAATACGAAAGCGAAATTTTAACCACAAAGCAGGCTAAACGAATGGCGCCGACCCCGCGGGTCGGCGAAAACGAGAAAACCCATGCTTCCGCCGCCGCTTTGATCCTTCAAGCTTATTTAGATAGAAACAGATCCTAAGGACATTATTGTTCTCGATGTTTAAAGCAAAAATTTTACCAATCACTCCGAATTAAGCCGGGGTGATTTATTTTGCTCTTTAAAGATGATATAATAATTTCATATGAAATCCGATATTTATCTTTCCGTTATTATCCCGGCTTATAATGAAGAGGAGCGCATCAAAGATACCATAATGGATATTGTCAGATACTTGTCGAAACAGGATTATACTTACGAATTAGTGGTTGTAAACGACGGTTCAAAAGATAATACGGTAAATGTTTTAAAGAAGCTCGAATCGGCCATTTATAATTTGAAATTCATTGATAACGGCAAAAATCAAGGCAAAGGCGCCGTTGTTAAGCAGGGAATGCTCTCCGCCAGAGGTAAATACAGGCTTTATGCCGATGCCGATAACGCGATTTCTATAAATCATATTGAAAAGTTCTGGCCTTACGTTAAACAGGGATACGATGTTATCATCGGCTCCATCGAATTGTCGGGATCGGTTCAGAAAGAGCGTTATACCGGTTTTAGTAAAATTTACAGAAATATTTTAGGGAAACTTTCCAAATATTTAATCAGGGCTCTGACTATTTGGAATATTCACGATACTCAGCGGGCTTTCAAACTTTTTACCGCGGAAGCCGCCGAGAAAATCTTTCCGAAACAAACCATTATGCGCTGGGGTTTTGATATAGAAATTTTGGTTCTTACCAAGAAGCTTGGTTACAACATAAAAGAATTGCCCGTTACCTGGATTAATCCGCCCGGCAGAGTGAACTTTATTGATTATTTAAAAACACTCAAAGAACTTTTGCAGATTAAATTGAATCAATTAAGAGGAAAATATGATTAAAAAATATAATCATGAATTTAGAAAAGATTTGGTAAGCGGAGATTGGATTCTTATTGCGCCGAGCAGGCGGTTTCGCCCTTATGACAGGAAGAAAAGATCAGCTGAGAAAATAAAAGTTGCCAAAACGGACCTTAAAAAAGAAGTAGCGGATTGTTTATTCGAAAATCCGCAAAAAAATGGAAACCCGTCGCCTATTTTGTGGTATCCTCGACCGGAAACTCCTTTAAAAAAGAGAAAAGATTTTTCCACTTGGTTTGTTCAGGTGATCCCGAACAAATATCCTCTTTTTAATCTTCCTTTCGGAAAATCTTGTCCGGCTGTTCAATCTTTCGGACCGCAGAAAACTTTAAAAGGAATAGGTTTTCACGAATTGATTATCACGCGAGATCATTTTAAAACTATTGATAAAATGAGCATTGAAGAAGCGGAACTCTTGCTTAAAGCTTATCAGATGCGTTATCAGGCGTTGGCTAATGAGCCGTGTATTAATTACATTATAGTTTTTCATAATCACGGAAAATCATCGGGAGCCAGCATTAATCATCCCCACTCGCAACTCGTGGCTGTGCCTGTTGTTGACCCTGATATCTCGAAAAGCTTGGCAGGTTCGCGTCAATATTATGAACAGTTTGGAAAATGTATTCATTGTGAAATGCTGGAATGGGAATTGAATCAAAAAAAGAGGATAGTATATCAAAACGAACATTTCGTGACTTTAGAGCCTTTTGCTCCGAGAGTATCGTATGAAACAAGGATTTACCCTCTTTCTCATGCCGCTCATTTTGAAGAAATTACAGATGAAAAACGTCTTGCATTGGCCGAATCATTGAGAGATGCCATCGGAAGAATTTCCAAAGTACTTAAGGGCGATTACAATTTTTTTATCCATTCAGCTCCTTTTCTTTCGCAAAAAGTCGATAATTATCATTGGCACATCGAAATTCTTCCTCGCGGATACAGTTGGGCAGGCATGGAATTGGGCGTAGGAATAGAAGTGGTTGTCGTGCCGCCGGAAGAAGCAGCGGACAATTTGAGAAAAATCGGGAGAAAATAAATCCATGAAAAAATATTTAATTATTGCCAACTGGAAGATGACTCCGAATTCATCCAAGGAAGCGACGGAACTTTTGAGCGCTACCGCAAGCGCCGCAAAAAAAATCCGCAATGTAAAAGTCGTTGTTTGCCCGCCTTTTGTTTATTTGAGGTTATTTTCTAAAAATTCGAAAGTTGGTTTGGGAGGACAGGATGTTTTTTGGGAAGAGGCAGGGTCTTATACCGGCGAAATATCGGCAAAAATGCTTAAAAGCGTCGGCGTCCAATACGTCATTATCGGTCATTCGGAGCGGCGGCGGCTCGGAGAAACGAATGAGATGATAAACCGGAAAATCAAACAAGCGTTTAAATACGGCCTCAAGGTTATTTTTTGCGTGGGCGAATTTGAGCGCGACGAATCCGAAAATTATCTGCAATTTGTAAAAGAAGAAGTCATAAAAGGACTCGAACAAATTTCCGCCAAACTTTTTAAAAATTTGATCGTTGCTTACGAGCCGATATGGGCGATAAGTTCGGCGAAAAAATTCGGGAAAGGATTTTTTCATCCCGATACGCCGGAAAATGCTTTTCAAATGAGCACTTATATCAAGCGGGTGATAGTTTCTGCTTTTAGTAAAAATGCCGGCAGTGTTCCTATTCTTTACGGCGGTTCGGTTGATGCGAAAAATGCGGCCGATTTTTTGGTAAAAGGAAATGTTGACGGGCTTCTGGTGGGGCGGACAAGCTGGAATGCGAAAGAGTTCGGCGAGCTTTTAAAGAATGTGAATAAAATATGAATTTGCAACCCGTAAAAAAAGCCAATTTAAAGGGCAAGCGTGTTTTGTTGCGAGCCGGTTTCGATGTACCCATAAAAAATGGGAAAGTGGCGGAAGATTTCAGGATTAAAAAAAGCCTTCCCACCGTCAGATTGCTTCAATATAAAGGCGCCAAAGTGATAATTTTAAGTCATTTGGGAGAAAACGGAGTAAGTTTAAAGCCCGTTGCCAATTATCTCAGCCGGCATTTTAGTAATTTTAAATTTATTTCTTCAATTCTGGGAAAATCGGCGGAAAAAGCGATTTCTTTCATGAAAGAAGGAGATATTATCATGCTTGAGAATTTGAGGTTGGATAAAGGCGAGGAAAAAAACGACAAAAATTTCGCGAAAAAATTGGCGAAAATGGGTGATGCGTACGTTAACGAAGCTTTCAGCGTTTCCCATAGAGCGCACGCTTCAATTGTCGGCATTCCCGCGCATCTTCCTTCTTTCGCCGGCTTGCTTTTTGAAAACGAGTTGAGTAATTTGAGTAAAGCTTTTAAGCCGAAACATCCGTTTTTGCTCATTTTAGGCGGCGTTAAATTCGAAAGCAAGCTGAACGTGCTTGAAAAATTTGTGAAAATTGCCGATAAAATTTTTATAGGAGGAGCTTTGGCGAATAATTTTTTCAAACTGAAAAGAATGAATATCGACAATTCAATCGTCGATACTAAAGTTTCCGTCAAAAAATATTTGAATAATCAAAAAATAATTTTGCCTATAGATTTTAGAACAAAGAAAGAGATGATTTTGGATATTGGGCCGAAGACGATTAAAGAAATTATGGATTTGGCAAAAAAATCAAAATTTATTTTATGGAACGGACCGATGGGTAATTTCGAAGATAAAAGATTCGCCAGAGGAACGGAAATGACAGCAAGGGCTATTGTCGCGTCGCCGGCGGTTTCCATAGTAGGCGGCGGAGATACTATCGCGGCGGCGAAAAAGGCGGGTGTTATAGAACATTTTTCTTTCGTTTCAACCGGTGGCGGCGCGATGCTGGAATTTTTGGCAAAAGGAACGCTTCCTGGCATCGAAGCATTAATTAAATCAAAAAAAAGAATTTGATTTTTCTTCTACAAATAAGTTTATGACCAAGAAATGGGCTTTGCGGGAAAAAATTTCAGATGATTTGGAAAAGCAGCTTCTGTTTTACCGGGGAATAAAAACAGAAGAAGAAGCCGAGAAATTTTTTAATCCTGATTATGAGCGCGATTTGCGCGATCCTTTTGATTTTTCGGTAATGGAGAAAATAACAAATCGTATAGCGGAAGCAATTGGAAAAAACGAAAAAATTGTCGTTTTCGGAGATTATGATGCCGACGGCATCTGCGCTTGCGTCGTGTTCCATGATTTTTTCAAGAAAATAGATTTTGAAAATTTTGAAGTTTATATACCGGACAGGTCGGAAGGGCAGGGTTTGAATTTAAAAATCATAGATGAATTCATCAAACAGAAAGTCGGGCTGATTATAACTGTTGATTGCGGAATTACCGACCACGACGAGATAAAAAAAGCTAAAAATGGGGGCATGGATGTTATTATCACGGATCATCATTTGCCTTCAAGGGGATTGCCGCCGGACGCGTTTGCGGTTTTGGATCCTTTTATCGAAGATAAAGAATATCCTTTCATACAATTTTGCGGAACCGGTTTGGCTTTTAAAATTGTTTGCGCTTTATCAAAAAATAAGGCGTTTAAAATCTTTCCCGGATGGGAAAAATGGCTTTTAGATATTGTTGCCATCGCGACAATAGCGGATATGTCTCCCCTCGTTGATGAAAACAGGGTTTTCGTTTTTTACGGTTTGGAAGTTTTAAAAAAAACACGGAGAAAAGGCCTCCTTGCCCTTTTGGAAAAATTGAATATAGACAGATTTAATATTACGGAGGAGGATGTTGCTTTTTATGTCGCGCCCTGCATCAATGTTGCCAGCCGTATGGAGCATGCCGCCATCAGTTATTCATTGTTAATCACTTACTTTGATGAAGAAGCCGAAGCGTTAAGCCGGAAACTTATTGAAAGAAATAACGAGCGAAAGAAAAAAACCGAAGAAATTTTCGAGGAAATAAACCGTAAGATGGAGGGCGCGGAAAATTTTCCGGAAATTCTTGTTTTAGGCGATGAAAAGTGGCCTATCGGCATCGTGGCGCCTTTGGCGAATAAAGTTTTGGAAAAATACGGACGGCCGGCGATAGTCTGGGGCAAAGGAATTATGTCAAAACAAATCAAGGGTTCTTGCCGTTCAAACGGAAGAATTAATTTAGTTGAATTGCTTACAGAGATAGGGGATAAAATTTTTGACGATTTCGGCGGGCACGCCATGTCCACCGCTTTTACGCTCAAGGAAGGAAAAATTTCCGAGCTCGGCAAGGAAGTTGAAGCGGCTTTCGAGAAAATTTCTCACTACGAAGTAGAATCGCCCTGCATTTGGCTTGAGATTGGATTGGGTTTGGATAATATTGATTGGAATTTTATTTCTTTTCTAGGTAAATTTCGGCCTTTCGGAATGGGAAATCCGAAGCCGGTTTTTCTTTTTTCCAATCTCGAAGTTTCTGGCGTAAGAACTTTCGGCAACGGCGGAATTCATTTACAGCTTAATTTTAAAAAATCGAACGGAGAAATTATTTCCGCTATCGGATTTTTTATGCAAAAAAAATTGGAATTTTCCGTAGAACATGGCACAAAAATCGACCTCGCCGCATCCGTCGAAGAAAACAGATTTAACGGCAGGCGTGAAATAAGATTGCGGATTGTTGATATGAGAAAAGCAGAGTAAGATAATATTATGAAAACCGAAAAGATTATTGTTTATACCGATGGTGGGTCGCGGGGAAATCCCGGACCGGCGGCAATAGGTGTCGTTATCTGCGATGAGAAAGGAAACGCGATAAAAAAATATTCGAAAAGTATCGGCATCCGCACCAATAACGAGGCTGAATATGAGGCCGTGATATTCGCCTTGGGAAAGATGAAACAATTATTCGGCAAAGAAAAAGTTCAGGATATCGATATAGAAATAAGAATGGACAGCGAACTGGTGGCGCGTCAATTGAGCGGCCTTTACAAAATAGAAGAGGAAAAACTTTTCCCTCTTTTTATCAAAATCTGGAATCTCAAAATGGATTTCGGGAATATTTCTTTTGTCGAAATCCCTCGCGAAAAAAATACCGAAGCGGACAGGATTCTTAATGAAGAATTGGACAATAAATTGTCCCAATCAAGATTATTATGAACGCAATAGGCATTGATATAGGCGCTACGAAAATTAAAGGAGTTGTGGCGACGAGTAGTGGCCGGATTTTGATAAGGCGTGAAGTTTTAACAAAAGCTAATCGGGAAAAGAACGAGATATTGAGAGATATTATCAGTATCGCCGATTTTTTAAAGAAAGAATCTCAAAAAAAACATTTTAATATTAAGGGAGTTGGTATCGGCGTTCCCGGAATGATAAAATCCGGGAAATTGATTTTTGGCGGAGGAACATTGACTCAATTAGTCGGCCTTGATCTGGCGAAAGGCATTAAAAAAGAAATCGGTTTTAAGGTATTTGCGGACAATGATTCGAACTGTTTTGCCTTGGCGGAAAGTTATTTTGGCGCGGGCAAGCATTATAAACGCGTCGCGGGAGTTATTTGGGGGACGGGAATCGGCGGCGGTTTTATAGACAAAAATAACCGTGGCCGTAACCGACATCGCATGTCGGTGGAAATAGGCCATTTTGTCGTTGAGCCGAATATCAAATCCGAACCAAAAGACGCTTGCGGAGCGAGAGGATGCGTGGAAAATTTGGCATCGGGGAAGAATATCGTCAGGAGATATTATGCCATGGGCGGGAAAATAAAAAATGCCGGGGTGAAAGAAATTTATCGCTCTAAAGAAAAAATCGCCAAAAAAGTTTTAGAAGATGCCTACAAATATTTGGGAATGGGAATTTCCATTTTGATTAAAAGAACCAAGCCGGAGATTGTTGTTATCGGCGGAGGAGTAAGCAGCCTGCCGCAATCGGCATACAAAAAATTAGTTTATTATATTTACCGATACGCAGATAAATTTTCTTCCAAAATCGTAAAATCAAAACTCGGCAATTTCGGCGGCGCGTTGGGCGCGGCGAGTTTAATGTTTCGGCGAAAGTAAAACGATATTTTTCTTTAGACTTGATTTTCGCTATGTGCTAATTTATTTGTGATGGACAAATGGCTCATCACGGTATTATTGGGATTTTCTGTAGGCGTATTAATACGCTCTTTTTATGATTTCGGCTGGAGTTTTGCCGCGATGTTTATTTTTCTTGGCTTATTATTGTTCGGCCTTTTCTATATTCTGAAGTTTCAAAAATTTGTTCTTTTTATCGGTTTATTTTTCTTTGCTTTGGGTTTGGGTATCTTGCGTTACGGAATAAAAGATGCGCGGGAAACCGCGCTTGAAGGGCAAATTGGTTCAAAAATTGTTGTTTCAGGAACAATTATTGAAGAACCCGATGAAAAAGAAAATTATACGCGATTGATATTGGAAACAGACAAAGCGGAAACAAAAATACTTCTTACCGGCCGTCGTTATCCTATTTTTCATTACGGCGACAAAGTTGAAGTGAGCGGAATTTTACGGAAACCGGAAAAATTTTCCGATTTTGACTGGCCGGCTTATCTTGCAAAAGACGATATTTATTTTGAGATGATTTATCCTCAAACAAAATTACTGCAAGGCAAAGGCGGTTCGCGGTTACGGCGCCAGCTTTTCAGTATTAAAGAAAAATTTATCGATAATCTTTCAAAAGTTATTCCTGAACCCGATGCCGGATATCTTGCCGGACTAACTATCGGCGGGAAAAAAGCAATGTCCAAAGATTTGCAGGAAGAATTCCGGAGAACGGGAATTATTCATGTCGTGGTTTTGTCCGGTTATAATGTAACGATAATCGCAAATGTGATAATGCAAGCTTTGAAAGGCCTGCCGTTTTTTGTCGGCATCGGATTCGGCATTTTGGGAATTTTATTTTTCGCTTTGATGGCCGGCGCTTCGGCTACCGTTGTTCGCGCTTCAATTATGGCCGGTTTCGCTTTATTGGCGCGGGCAACGGGCAGGGTTTATCAAATTACAATCGCGCTTCTTGTCGCGGGATTTCTGATGATTTTGCATAATCCCAAAATTCTCCGTTTTGACACTTCTTTTCAACTTTCATTTTTAGCCACCTTGGCTTTGATTTATTTTTCTCCGTCCGTTGAGAAAAAATTGAGTTTTATTCCCAAAAAATTTCATCTGCGGGAAATTGCCGGGGCGACGATTTCCACTCAAATTTTTGTATTCCCCTTTCTTTTATATAAAATGGGAATGTTTTCCGTCGTCAGTCTGCCGGTCAATCTTCTTGTTTTGTTTTTCGTGCCGATAACTATGTTTTTCGGATTTCTTGCCGGCGGCTTAGGATTTATTTCTGGATTTTTGGCCGTTCCTTTCGGTTGGATCGCCTACGCATTTTCAAGCTACGAACTCTGGGTCGTAACTTTGTTTTCAAAATTGCCATTCGCAGCATTTAACATTTCTATTCCTTTCTGGCTGACGCTGTTTATTTATATTGGTTATGCGGTATTATTATTCAAGTTAAATAAAGACAAAAAATATGCTTTGGATAAAAAATAATTTCAAATATTTAATCGTAATTATTCTTTTGGGCGCTACGGTTTTGGTTTGGTATGCGGTTTTTGCGGAAAGCAGAAGCGGTTTAACGGTGGCGTTTTTGGACGTGGGCCAGGGCGACGCGATTTTTATCCAAGCGGAAAATGGAAATCAAATTTTACTGGACGGCGGGCCGAATAAGGCGGCGCTTAATCAGCTTTCCAAAGTTATGCCATTTTACGACCGTTCGATTGATATGGTTATTGCCAGTCATCCGGACAGCGACCACATTAGCGGTTTGATTGAAGTATTGAAGCGCTATAAAGTTTATTCGGCCATGGAGCCCGGAACAAAATCGGATAATGTGGTTTATCAGGAATTTGAAAATTTAGTCAAAGAAAAAAATATTCAGGATATTTTTGCCGGGCGCGACATGAGAGTAAATCTGGATAATGGATTATATTTAGATATTTTGTTGCCGGTTGTAGATCCGGAAAATTTAGATCCCCACGCCGGCATGCTGGTTATTAGATTGGTTTACGGGAAAAACTCATTTCTCTTAACCGGCGATATGGAAAAATCGCTGGAAGGCTATCTCGTTTTTCTGGAGGGACATAATTTAAAAACCGATGTTTTAAAAGTCGGGCACCACGGTTCGCGAACTTCCACATCGGAGGTATTGCTTGGTTTTTCTGCTCCAGAATATGCAGTTATATCCGTTGGCAAAGATAATCAATATGGGCATCCTCATAAGGAAACTCTGGATATTTTAAATAAATTTCAAATTCCGATTTTGCGGACAGATGAATCGGGCATGATAAAAATAAAAAGCGACGGCGAACAAATTTTTATTTATTGAAAAGTATTTTCATTTTACATTTTGTAGCGGTCGCGAAATTTTGTTATAATATCTTTTTAAAATAAATAAATAAAAATGCAAGAAAAAACCAAAGAAAAAAGCGTAAAAATAGCTAAAATAGTTTTAAAAACAATAGCCACCGCCGGTTTCGTTAGTATGGCTATTTTGGCGCCTAATGCAATTCAAGCTTTAAATATATTCAAAGGTAGTAAGAAATACAAGCCAAGATACTATTTAAACAGCGCTATTTGCCGCTTAAAAAGTCAGGGGCTTATTGAATTTTTGAATAGGAATGGAAAGAATTTTATTCGGCTTACTGAAAAAGGTAGAAAGAGATTGGAAAAATATCAATTTCAAGATGCAGTGATTGAAAAACCAAAAAGATGGGATGGGAAATGGAGGATTGTGATTTTTGATATCAAAGAAGAAAAAAAAGCCGTAAGAGATTTATTAAGGAGGGAATTGATAAACTTAGAATTTGTGAAACTTCAAAATAGCGTATGGGTCTATCCTTATGATTGCGAGGAAGTTATAATTATGCTAAAGACTTATTTTCGCAGAGGTAGAGATATTTTGTATATTACAGCGGAAAAGATTGAGAATGATAGTTGGCTCAAGAAAATATTCAATTTAGATTAGAAATTTTGAAAATTTAAGATTCGTTTTTAAGATATGACAGAATTTCGCGACCGCGAAATTCTGTTAGTTGTAATCGTGATTAATAATGGATTGGCGGTAGATTCATTTTAAAATTAAAAGCGACGGAGAGAATGTCGCCGTCGCGGATTGATTTATAAAATTCCATGCCTTTTATCAAGTTCCAATAGAACATTATTGTAGCTTTTGTGGAGGGTACTTTTTGGCTTGTCAACTTGATGACGATTTTATAAAATAGGAATATATGACGAACTTCAAAGAAGAAAAAACTTTTTTAATGATTAAGCCTGATGGCGTAAGAAAAGGTCTGATAGGCGAAATTATCAGAAGAGTTGAGCAGAGAGATTTAAAAGTGGTGGCTCTTCAAATGTTCCACCCGACCATAGAACAAATAGACGAGCACTATCCTAAAGACGAAAAATGGATAAGGCGCTTGGGGCAGAAAACATTCGCTACCTATGAAAAATACGGCCTTGATCCGCTTAAGGATTTCGGGACCAACGATGATTTGAAAATGGGGAAAATGGTAAGGCAATGGCTGGTTGATTTTATGACATCGGCGCCTTTGGTTAAAGCGGTAATTCAGGGGGTTCATGCCGTTGATATGGTTAGGAAAATCGTCGGACCTACGATTCCCGCTAATGCGGAAATGGGTACTATAAGGGGAGATTTTTCCGTTGACTCGCCGGCTCAAGCAAACAAGGAAAAACGCGCGGTTTCAAATTTAGTTCATGCTTCCGAAACTCCCGAAGAAGCAAAGCACGAAATAGAATTATGGTTTGGCAATGAGCCGGTGCATGAATATAAACGATTCGGCGTTGACGAATAATTTAGAAGTTGGTTGACGGTATTTTGCGTTTGCCTTAAATTTTGCTATAATTGGCAGTGAAAGAGAAATGAAAATTCTTATTTTCATTTCGATTGAACGAACCAATTAAACGGAGTATAATTAAATCAGGCTGTTTGAAGATTAACTTCTAGATCAAGTTGTACTTTATGGGAGCCTTATATCTTGTCGGCCCTTGGGCTGGCATTGCGGGCACCCACCTTACATCAAGCTGGAAGTTTGGTTCAAGCAGCCGAAAAAGAAGCCGTCTTATTGAAAGGGCTTTTTTTTGTTGGTATAATGAATATCTGTTATGGCCAAGGTGAAACTATCATTTTTCGGAGGAGCGCAAGAGGTGACAGGTTCTTGTATGTTGCTCGAATCAGAGAAGACAAAACTGCTGGTGGATTGCGGTCTTTTTCAGGGCGCGAAGTTTATGGAGGGGCGCAACATCAATCCTTTTCCTTTCGACCCCAAAACAATAGACGCCTTATTGGTTACCCACGGCCATTTAGACCACATTGGCAGAATACCGAAGTTGGTTAGAGAAGGATTTAATGGGAAAATTTTTTCGACGGG
>PFNV01000020.1:15532-16797 GCA_002792165.1 Candidatus Tagabacteria bacterium CG_4_10_14_0_2_um_filter_40_13 | reverse complement strand
GTATCTATTTGCCGCGACAATTAAATTGGGACTGGAAGAACCGATATGCAAAAGAGTTTCGGGAGTGGCGGTGCCGACGCCGATGCGGTTGGAATAAGGATCTATTACAAAAGTTCCTGAATCAAAATTGATGCCGCTTGTCATAAAAACCGTCGTGGTGGCAGTAGATGAAGCAAGGGTCCAATTGCCCGCGTTAATAATTAAAGCGTCCGAAAATTCATCGCCGATATATGTCGCGCCATTAGACCAAAAATAATCCGAGACGGAAAGTTGGGTTGTTGAGGCTTTTGTCGCCGAAAAATTAGAAACGGAAATGTTGCCAAGCGAATTGATAGTTGTTCCGGTAATTGCCAAAGAAAGAAATGAAGCCCGGCCTGCTTTAGTAATATCCCAATTTGCCGAGTCAATACCGACTTCTTTGGTCGCGTAGCCCAAAGTTACATTTCCGCTCGCTGAAAAATCTCCTCCCACTCCTAATGCGTATTGAAAATCTCCGGTTTTTGCCTGAAGCCCGGAATTGAAAAATGCAAAACCGCCGAATATGCTTTGGCCTCTTACGTTGAAATTCCCGTCGGAAGAAAGAGATTGTGATGCAACAATAACCGGACCATGGATAAGTTGCCCGTTGATAATACTTCCCGTAACAAAACCGGTGGCGGCAATATCTTTTGCGTTAAGCAGGGCGTTAAAATAAGAGGGGCCGTTGACGGTTATTGATTTTTTGAATTTAGCGTTTCCGAAAATTCCTAATTCGCCATCAACTTCCAATGCTGATAAAAGCCTGGTTGCGCCCTTAACTAATAAGGTTTTTCCTATTTCCACTTTTCCTTCCAGAAATATGTCTTCTGACGTAACATTGCCATTTTTAGTCACATACGCCAAAGTAAATTCCTCCGCGTGAAGATTGTCCAAATAATCAGCGTTTAAATTATCAACCTTAGTTGTCGATTCAACCATAATGGGGGCGACCCCGTTTTTTACGAAAGAATGGAATTGTCCCTCGGTCTCTATGTGGCCGAAAATAGAAATGTTTCCTTTCTTGTCCAAAAGCAAAATTTCATTTTCGTGCGTGCCGGGCCGAAATCCCAAAACTGTTTGCGCGTCTTTCATCTTGCCCATCGCATAGTTGAACGCATCATCCACAAATCCGAAAATAAATCTTACGGGCGCAATCATCAAAAAGATTAAAATAATGAGAAAAAGAAAAAATGCCGTTGGCCGCGAAACAATCGCTTTATAAGAATTTTTGATAAATCCCCAGATGC
>PFNV01000020.1:0-15235 GCA_002792165.1 Candidatus Tagabacteria bacterium CG_4_10_14_0_2_um_filter_40_13 | reverse complement strand
CTTGAGATAATCTTTCGCGGATATAATTCAGCTCGACTGATGTTGCAGTGGGATTTTCCGGTTTTTGATAATCTTCATGCAATACTCCATTTTGAACATTTGTCCTTAACATTTGCCGACGCATATAATCGTCGAGTGCGATTTTTGTCGTAAACCAAGTCTTCCCGATTTTCTTGGCAGGTAGTTTTCTTTTTCGCGCAAGCAAACTTAAATACTCCGCGCTGTAAGGAGTAAATTGTGCGGCATCCGCCATTGAGAGCCATTGATGCTCGTTTACAGTATTAAATTTTTTTTCCGATTCTGAGTTCAAGTTGTGAACCGATACATTATATCGGGTAAATTATAATTATCTCCATTCTATCAAAATATGAAGTAAATAAAACGAATTTTTGTGTGGATAAACTCTGGAAAAAAAATTTTTTGCAAAAAATTGACTGATAGTATCGGGTAAAAGAAATCCACTGTTTTGTTCTCAAAAATTTTCAAAGAACAAAATCTCAAAAATTTAAAAATGCTTATCGGATATGATAAGCATTTCTCAAGATTGATAAACCTTAATACGATTTCCCTAAAAAATATTTACAAATAGAGAACGGAGTCTAAAAATGAAAAATACCCTGCCTTCTATGTCCCATTCGTCAACTGGACCCAATTCTCTGGAATCGATACTGACATATCTATTATCTCCCAAGATAAAATACTCTTTCGGATCCAATTGGATAGTGCTTAAACCAATTGCCGGCGCAGCGGGTAAATTAAGATATTCTTCGGAAAGAGTATCACCCACGTCTTTACGGTCACTTTTAATCCAAACTTTGTCATTTGTTATTTCCACTCGTTCGCCGGGAAGACCAATAATTCTTTTAATGATGCGAGCTACATTTGAACGCGGATTGCCGACAATAATATCTTTGCGGCTGAAATTTTTGAAATGATGAGAAATTTTATCTACAAAAACGTAATCTCCGCTTAAAATCGTAGGCGCCATCGAATCTCCTTTTACTATAAAGCTATCTATAACGAATGTTCTCAATATTACGGTCGTGATTCCAACAGCCAATAATATCTGTAAAAGTTGTTTGAATTTTATATTCTTCATTATATTTTAATATCTTTATCAAGGTTTATGATATCCTTCTAGGGCTATTTCGGAAAAGTCTCTTTAAAATTTTATGCTCTCCCCCGGCTTTATGACTTTTTTGCCGTTTTCGTTTTTTTGTTCTGTTTGTATTTCCTGCTCAACTTGCTTCGCTTTTTCTATTACTTTCGCGGCTGTTTGCGCGGTCGCTATTGATGCTTCATCTAAAGTCTTTTCAAGTATTCTTCTTAATCCGCCCAAATCCGGAGAAATTTTTGTTTTTTTCTTTTCCGAAAGCGCGGTTCTCCTCAAATCCGATAAAGAGATACTTTGTTCGGGAATGTTTTTTCGTACAATTTCTCCTTCGTCAAAAGAAGGGGTACCCTTAAAAAATGGTGATGTCTGTTTATTACTAGGCGCGGCCTTCGAAGGAAAAACTCCTTTTTTGCTAAGATATTGAATTTTGCAATTCCTGCAATAAACCGGACGTTTGCCGTCAGGCTTAAAAGGAACTTGTGTTTTTTCTCCGCAGCCGGAACACGTGGCGTCAAACAATTGAGGCCGCGGCGCTTGCGCTTCATCGGAAAATTTTGCCGTTTGCTTATCTGGCGGAATCGCTCCTGATGCCGATGCATATTTTGTCTCCGTAAAAACGGGTTTAATGGGTAAATGCCATTCGGCAATTTTTTTATCAACATCCTCTTTCGCCCTTGCATATTCTTTCCGCGTAAATTCGATAATTTCTTTCACGTAAGATTTTTCCGGCATCGGAATCGGAGGAAGCGTCATCGCGGAAAAAGGACGCGAAGCGACGCCGTTAATCATTAATTTCAAATAAATATTCGCGAAGCCAAGATTGACAATATCCGTCGCCATGAAGTCCGGACTGAATTCTTTTTCCAAAACTTCGGCATCAAACGCGCCGATTCTAAAAACAACTAAAGTGCCGACATTGCCGAAAACCGCGTCACGCACCGTTTCATCCATCTGGGCAATGTATTGATGGGCCAAGACAAGATTCAATCTGTATTTTCTAGCCTCGGAAAGAATATCTTTAAAAGATTGCGTCGCGAAATTTTGAAACTCATCCACGTAAAGATAAAAATCCGTTCTTTGCTGCTCGGAAACATTTACACGGCTCATTGCAGAAAGATAAAGTTTGGTAATAAGCATGGCGCCGATAAGCTGGGAATTACTCTCCCCTATTCTGCCTTTACTTAAATTCATGATAAGAATCTTCTTTTCATCCATTATCTTTCTCATATTAAAACTGGATTTCGGCTGGCCTATGATATTTCTTATCAAAGGATTGGAAATGAATTGCCCTACTTTATTTTGAATCGCGGCGCCGGCTTCAGTCATAAAACGGTCGGTATATTTTGCGAATTCCTGTTCCCAAAAAGCCTTTACAACGGGGTCTGTGACTTTAGAAATAACTTCTTTGCGGTAATCTTTATCTGATAACATTCGATTAATGCCCAATATTGTCGAATCCGGATATTCGAGAAGCGCTAAAATAGTATTATTCAAAATGTATTCCATTCTTGCGGACCAAACATCGGGCCATATTTTTTTGAAAACTCCCATCAGGCCGGAAGCCACTAAATGCCTCTGCTCCATACCGATATCTTCCATAATATTAAAAGCCATCGGCCAGTCGGTATCGTGGGGGCAGAAATAAACCACATCCTTAATGCGATTCTCCGGAACAAAGCTGAGCATCTTCTCGGCAAATTGACCGTGAGGATCAATAATCCCGACACCATCGCCCCTTTGAATATCTTGAATAGCCATATTCTCTTCAACGGTACTTTTTCCCATTCCGGTCTTGCCGATAATATACATATGCTTTGTACGATCTTCGCGCTTAATGCCAAAACTTCTCCGCTCATTGCGAAAATTTGTCTGGGCAAAATAATTCACGTCGTCAAGGCCATTCGCCTTGCCGTTTGGAATATTAGAAATAGTGGAAACAGTATCTGCGCCACCGGTATTATTCTGGTTATTGTTTTCTTTCAATTCTTCTGCCATAAAATTAAGGAGTGAAACGACTATATGGGCAAATTAACGGGCGGTTCCCCACGCTTGGCTTCGATACGGCCGAGCGTCGGGGTTTCCGCCACTCTTCCGGGAAAGTGATATATTGTCGCCAACTCCTCGGAATTCAAAACAAAAGACTGGCGGCGGTAAGGTATGTAAAAATAAGAACGCTGTTGATAGGCGCGGAGTATTTCTGTTTTCTTTCTCGATTCGCGCGTTTTTTTAAATAAATAATCAACCGAAGTGGTTTTAGATTTAAAACCGTTCATATTTTGAGTGCTATATTGCTTCATCGCGCTACTTAAAATTGACTTTCGCGTAGAAGTAAAAGCATCTTTTTTCGCGAGATAAATCATCCTGATACCCGTTTCAAAGCCCAATTTACCGACATTGCGTTCAATGGCCAGCAAAACTTCCCGCTGGCCGGGAGAAAGCATGGAACGTCCCGTTTCCTCCTCGTTAGCTGTGGCTTTCTGCTGTCGAAATTCTTCGATAACCGCTTCCGCTCTTTCTTTCCAGCTTTTATCCGCGGCGCGGATTAAAATTTGGAACCAAATTTGTTCTCCCTCCTTCAATGAACCCAAAGATTCCAAAAAAGAAGTAAGAGAATCAACTTTCTCTTCCTCTTTTGTTCTTCCGAGTTCGGCAAATTCGGTATAAGTCCTGATCGGATAAGCATCTTCTTTGGTTAAAGAAAATTCGACTCCCCATAAATCCCATTCTCCTTCCAAGTCATTTGGGGATATGATTTGAGAATAATCCTCCACTTCTGTTATTTCCGCGCCGGGATATTGAGCGTAAATTTGTGATTCAACAAAATTTCTGGAGAAAGACTGAACGTAAATGAAAAAATGGATTTGGCCGCCGATACTGATAATTTCCAAACTGTACCACATCCTTAAAAATCCTTCCCAATAACGCTCGAGCATATTTCCGTCTCTCGTATTGTGCAATGCGGTTAAAGCCAATTCCATTGCCAGAGGACTCTTTGCAATCTCGCGCGGAATTCTTATTTCAAGAAGCGTCCACGAAAGATTATTAATAAAAACGGAATGAATATAATTTATCCAACTTTCCCAAAATAAATACGCCGCGAGCAGCGGCGCCCAAATAAACCACCCCTTAAAAAAATAAGTGATGGTAAATTTAATCGACGGTTGATTTAAAAAAACTTTAATTAATTGAAATAATCGCAAGAGTATGCTCATAGACCTATGATATCAAATTTCCGCCTGGCAATTCAAAGTTGACCCCGTTATTAATTTATCGCGACGTATGATCCGTCCGGGTTTTTCTTGAAATACTCGCCATTCTGAAGGTTAATCAGAATCGTATTTTTCTTAACATACCGTTCCTTCATCACAACTTTGACAATTTCTTCCTTAGGCAAAGGGCCGTTTGCAAGAAGAATCTTTTTGATGACATCGCGGACAACGCCGGATTCATACCCCCATTCTTTCAAAGCATAAAGGCCGCGTCCGACCAAAATAAATCTGTCATCTTTAATAAATTCGTTATGGACGGTTTGCGTATTGACCGGCCGGGAAAATATTTTATTGATAGCTTCCGCGGCTTCGGTAAAATGCATCGGCGAGCCGTGTTTTCTCATAGTCAAAAAAGCGAGGTCGCGCACTCCGCGCGGCCGAATATTGGGAGAAGAAATATGCCCCCATTCTCCTAAAGCATTGGGAGCGATAATTCGCGATATCTTAATAAGTATCGGCACAGCGTCTCTATCGATATTAACAGCAAGGTTTTTGATATGATTCAAAAAACGGGAAAAAATTTCTTTTTCAGGCAGTAAATCATCGGGTGAAAGTTCTTTATGAAGACGCCTGAAAGCTTCGTGAATTTTTTCGGTTTTATTCTGGTCAATTGTCCAGCGATGATGAAACTCATCGTCTTCCCTTAAATGATTAAAATCATCTCCTAGCACGAGCAAAAATTTGATATGATTTTTCGCGGATGATTCTCCTCCGACATTATTTAAAAATTCTTTCTCATGCACAACACTACCCAACATATCTATTTTTTCTTTCAACTCATCGAAAACTTCCTGCGATTCGGCGAAAGCTTCGCTTTTATGCAAGCGCCTTAAAGCGTCCTCTTCAATTTGCCTCACGCGCTCGCGGGTAATTCCGTAACCCTGCCCAATGGCTTCAAGGGTTTTAGGAGAATCTCCCGACAAACCAAACCGTTGCTCGAGTACATCGCGCGGCTTCTTGTCCAAATAAGAAAGAATGGCTTTTGTTTTTTGCTTTGGTCGAAAATTTATCTTTAACATATTAGTTTTAATAACTTTAATAAAAACCTTATAAATAATGTGTTTTTAATAATACGTTTAGTGTACTACATTGCTAAAAACTCGTCAACCCTTTATCTTTAGCGCGAGATGAAAAAAGCGTCAACTATTTTAAACTACTAAATCAAGGCTTATATAACATATTAAAAAGCCCGAAATCATTCGATTGCGGGCTTTCTTTCATAAGTCGCGCGGTTTGACGTATTTTGTCTCACCGCATTTTTCGCATTTCATTTTGTAAAATTGCTTTCCGAGGGACCTACGTCCCAGTCTGGGAACGAGCCCCAAATTTTTCATCTCGCTTCCGCAGTTCTCGCATTTCATTTTAGAACCTCCTTTATTTAATTATCAGTTTTCAAAAAACCAAAAATCAATCTTCTGCCGAAAAGTATGGCAAAAAATATTAAATTTGTCAACTATCCCTTATTCGTAGCGATAGCGTAAAATTAGGGATACATTAAAAAAATAACTAATAAAAATAAAAGTCAAATGACAATATTGATAAGTTTTCCGGAGATATAAATTATTTTCATCGGAGTTTTGCCGGATAAAAATCTTTTAATTCGTTCTTGCGATAAAGCCAATTCTTTCGCTTCTTCTTCTTTAATGCCTGTTGGCGCGGATACGACTAGCCGCATCTTTCCGTTTATCTGAATGACTAAATCGAAAGTATTCTCTTTTATTTTTGCGGGGTCATATTTCGGCCACCCTTCAAGATGAATGGATTTTTTTTCTCCAATTTGCGCCCAAAGCTCTTCAGAAATGTGCGGAGCCAGAGGCGCTAAAAGCTTAAGAAAAATTTTATAATTATCAAGATTAATATTTATTTCTTTGTCCATTTCATTAATCAAAATCATCAATTGCGAAACCGCAGTGTTAAATTTCATATTATCGATATCTTCGGAAAGCTTTTTGACGCTCTTGTGAAGAATTGTTTCGCATTCGCGGCATTGGTTCGCGTCTTTTTTAACTTTTTTCTGCAGCTGCCAAACTCTGTTCAAAAATCTAAAAACCCCTACCACCCCTTGATTGCTCCAATTTATCGCCTGATCAAACGGCCCCATAAACATTTCATACATTCTCAAAGTATCGGCGCCGAATTTTTTCACTATCTCGTCGGGATTAATAACATTTCCAAGGCTCTTCGACATCTTTTTAGCGTCTTCGGCCAAAACCATGCCATGCGACCGCCGAGCGCTATAAGCCTCTAAAGTCGGCACTAATTTAAGGTCGTACAAAAATTTGTGCCAAAAACGTGAATATAAAAGATGCAAAGTGGTATGCTCCATTCCGCCGTTATACAAATCAATTGGCAACCAGTATTTCAATTTTTTAAAATCGGCGAATTTTTTCCCGTTTTTCGGATCAATATAGCGCAAAAAATACCATGAAGAACCGGCCCAATTCGGCATTGTATCGGTTTCCCTTTTCGCTTTTCCTTTGCACTTCGGACACTTAACATTCACCCATTTTTTAATTGACGCGAGCGGAGATTCACCCGTATTCGTCGGCTTGTATTTTTTGACATAAGGTAATTCGACCGGCAAATCATATTCGGGCACAGGAACTATTCCGCATTTTTCGCAATGAATAATCGGAATGGGCTCGCCCCAATAATGCTGGCGGGAAAAAATCCAGTCGCGTAATTTATATTTCACTGATTTTTTCCCCGCTTCTTTCTTCTCAAGAAATCTTGTAATTTCTTCGCGCGCTTTTTCTGAAGAAAGACCGTTGAAATTTCCAGAATTTATTAATTCACCGTCATCAACAAAACACTCTGCTTCGAGCCGCAATTCCGCTTTCCCTCCGCTCGCGACAGTATCCGCATTTGTTGTCATATGCAGTAGAGCGGATGGAATCACGACTTTTTTAATCGGTAAATTATATTTTTTTGCAAAATCATAATCTCTGTAATCATGAGACGGCACCATCATAACCGCGCCCCCGCCGTAAGTCGCTACCACATAATCACCCACCCAAATCGGCACCTTTTCCTCATTTGCCGGATTAATACAATAAGAACCGGTAAAAACGCCGGTCTTCTCCTTATTTTCTTCCCTTTCTAAATCGCTTTTTTTCTTTGATGCTTCGATATATTCTTTTACTTTTTTCCTGTTTTCTTTTGTGGTTAATGTTTCGGTTAACTGGTGTTCGGGAGAAATAACTAAAGCGGTCACACCAAATAAAGTGTCAATTCGAGTGGTAAAAACCGTTATTTTTGCGCTCGAACCGGAATCCGCGATTTTAAAATCTACTTCCGTCCCCTCTGACCTGCCGATCCAGTTTATCTGCTGGGTTTTTATTTTTTCCGAATAATCAACTTTATCCAGATCTTCAATAAGCCGGTCGGCATATTTTGTTATTTTCAGCATCCATTGTTTTATCGTTCTTCTTTCGGTTTCCGCTCCGCATCTTTCGCACTTTCCGCTTACAACTTCTTCATTAGCCAAACCTATCTTGCATTTCGGACACCAGTTAATAGGCATTTCTGCCTGATACGCCAAACCGCGCTTAAAAAATTGCAAAAAAATCCACTGGGTCCATTTATAATAATCCGGGTCTGTGGTGTTGATTTCTCTTGTCCAGTCAAAAGAAAGTCCGAGCGATTTAAGCTGGCGCTTAAAAACCGCGATGTTTTGTTTAGTAATAATAGAAGGATGAATTCCTTTTTTGATTGCGTAATTTTCCGTCGGAAGCCCGAAAGCATCCCAGCCGATAGGATACAAAACATTATATCCTTCCATTCTTTTCTTGCGCGCCAAAGCGTCCAAGGCGGAATAACTCCTTACATGGCCAACGTGCAAACCGTCGCCGGAAGGATACGGAAATTCTATTAAAATATATTTTTTGGGCTTTTTATCAAAATCTTTCGGCTGGTAAAATCCCTCTTTTTCCCAAAAATTTTGCCATTTGCGTTCTATTTTTTTGAAATTATATTTAACCATAAGGATAAATTTAATTTTAGCACTATTTTTGGCAAACGAAAAACCCTAGGACTTGCCAGGGTTTTCGCCTTTCTATTAAATTTCGACCTTTTCTTTACACTATATTCTAATTAAAACAAGTTGGGTAAAGTTTCTGATTAGCTTGTAAGCCAAAATCATGAATAAACCGAGCGAAATACCGGCAATCGCAACAGGCACAAGATTATCACTGGCGCTATAAATCGCTGAACCGACAAAATTCACTATCGCCATAACGCTGCCCGAATGAACGGATGTTATGAAATTTTCGACAATTCTGGCCACGAAAAACGCTCTCGCGATTTCCCAAAGGCCAACTGCCAACAGTACCGGCATTTCCAAAAACAAAATAGGACCTACCTGTTTTAAAAACCAAATAGCGTAAACCCTCCGCATTACTCTTTTTTGTAAATTTTGATTGAATATTTCTTCCATATTTTTCTTACTCTATAGAACCCATTATCTCCTTAAAAAGTTTCCGCGCCCTGAAAAGCTTCATTTTTATGGCGCCTATAGATATGCCCTTTGACGCGGAAATATCGGCATAAGGCATATCGTCCAAATAATGCTGCTTTAAAATAGCGCTTAAATCATCGGGCATTTGCCTTAAAACACTGTCTATCATATCCCGTTCTCCCCGCCTCTTAAAATCCGCGTCGCAATCTTTGTCTTGAACCGATAAAAGCGCGTCATTATACTCCGCCTCTGTTTTGAAACGCTTGGCTCTGCGGTAGCGCGTTAAGGCGGTATTAAACAAAACCTTGAAAGCCCAGCTTTTGAATTCAATGCCGTCCTGTTTTTTAAATTTTTTGGCGTTGAAATAAATTTTGACGAACGCGTCCTGCACCGCGTCTTCCGCTTCTTCTATATTATTCAAAACCCTGTTTGCCGTGCGCAAAAAACTATCTTGGTATTTTTGAACCAATATTTCGAATAAGCGCGGGTTGCTTAAAGACTTGATAAGTATCTCCTCATCTTTAATATCGGAAGAACTTTCGATATTTAGTTTTTTTTCAGGTTCCGGCATGTAAAATATAACTATTTATCCGGATTTAGTTACTCTTTCAACATAAATCCTCTCGCGGGTATTGACGCGCACGATATCTCCTTCGTTTATAAAAAATGGAACGTTGACAGTCGCGCCGGTTTCAAGTTTTACCTGCTTGGAGCCGCCGGAGGCGGTATTGCCTTTAAAAGACGGCGGGGACTCGATTACTTTCAAATCAACCTTTATCGGTAAATCAATATTTATAATGTCTTCACCAAAGACAAGCGCGTCAACGAGCATATTCTGTTTCATCAAATCGGCGGCGGCGCCGATAATTTCCTGCGGCAACTTGAATCTCGATGCCGGATTATTTTCCTCGCAGAACCAAAACTCGCCGCGGTTGACATAGAGAAACTTCACTTTTTTTCTTGAAATATCGGCTTCTTCAATCGTATCTTGAGGATGAAAACTCCTGGCGATAACTTTTCCGCTGACCAAATCTTTAATCTTCGTCTGGACCGCCGGCTTTCTTTGCTGCATCCTTAAAAAATTGAACTCCAAGACAACATACGGCTTTCCGTCCAAAACAATATACGTTCCCGGTTTTAATTCGTTGTAACCCAACATAATGGACCTAGCCAGAATCGAACTGGCGTTTCCGCATTGCAAATGCGGTGTTCTACCACTAAACTATAGGCCCGTTAAAATTTATTTCTATTTAACGCCAATTCTATGATATGGTCAAGTAATTGGGGAAAATTACAGCCGACGGCTTCGGCGGATTTTGGCAAAAGTGATTCCGAAGTTAAACCGGGCAAAGTGTTAATTTCAAGTAAATAAACTCCGCTTGTCCCGAGCGACTTGTCCTGAGCGGAGTCGAAGGAAGTCGAAGGGCGCGGAGATACAATCATATCCGTTCTCGAATAATTCGCGCATCCCAAAACCCTATGCGCCTGACGCGCGATATCTTCAATTTCTTTTTTGAGCTGAAAATCGAGAGGCGCGGGGCAAATCTCGCTGGTTGAACCGTCATACTTGCATTCATAATCGAAAAAATTCCTTTCCGCTGGCGGAATAATTTCTATCACGGGCAAAACGTAATGTTCTTCGTCGCGAAAATTTTCAAGAACGCCGCATGTGACCTCTCTTCCTTTAATATATTCTTCAACGATAACCGTCGAATCCAGTCTAAAAGCATTTTCCAACGCCTCTACCAATTCCGGAAAATTTCTGGCAATAGTAACGCCGATTGACGAACCGCCCGACGCCGGTTTTACCACCCAAAAAGGATTCATTGTGCGGAAAATTTTTCCCGCGGCTTCATCTAATGGCTCATCTTCCTTTACAACAATTGCCCGCGGAATTTTCAATCCGGATTTCGCAAAAATATCCCTGCTTAAAACTTTATTCATCGCAATACTTGAAGACAGGGCTCCCGAACCGGTATAGGGTAAATTCAAGTTATTTAAAATTTGCTGTACTTTTCCGTCTTCTCCAAAATAGCCGTGAAGCGCGTTAAAAACAACGTCCACTAAATAATTCGCTTTTTGAAAATACTGGGGCGAATTATTAAAAAGGCATTGGCCGTCTTTTTGGAGAACTATATCAACTCCTTCATATTTATCCTTCGGTAAATACCGCAAAACATTTTCGCCTGTTTTAATCGAAACTTCATGCTCTACCGACGGCCCCCCGCGCAATACTCCTACCCTTATTCTGGACATATTTTTATCTTACCAAAAATTGAACAAAATAAAAAACCATAAAAAAATGGTTTTTGTGGGCGCGGAAGGAATCGAACCTTCGGCCTCTGTCTTATCAGGACAGCGTTATACCACTTAACTACGCGCCCAATTTTTATATTCAAATACTAACAAAAATAAAAAACTGCGTCAAAATAAATTAATTCCTGATAAATTAATTCCTAATTTTATTAAATTATAGCGTACAATCTAAGCCATGACTTTAATTATACGCTACCTATACCCTATTCTAATTCTATTACCCTATTATTAATCTATTATTAATTGTACAGTTATAAATTAAGAAAATTAAAGCAATTATCAATTTTCAGTCAATTTAAAATATTCTCTTAATTTATTGTCGCTCCCTATTTTTTCCGCGACTATTAATCTCAATTCATCTTCGGACAAAACGAAAAAGTCTCTTAATAATTCTATTTCAGCGCGGCATTCAAAAGGATGCACCCAAACGCTCTTTTGTAGACAAAAAAAACCAAGTTCTTTTAATTTTCCCCGGAATGCCTCTCGTTGAATCTTCTTTAATTGAGCAATATCGAAAATTACAATTCTCCATTTTCTATCCCATTTTCTTGGCTTTTTAATTTCCAAACTGTTTATCTGAAACATACCGGCTCTTTTTCTGCCTTCCTCGGTTAGATGAATGTAAATTTGATTAGCTCTTCTTTCTATTTCCAGAAATCCCTGTTTTCTAAGATTCGAAAAAGTATCGCCGACTTTCTTTTTCGGGTATTTCTTCCAGGCTCGATAATTTCTCAAGAAATTTATTATAAAATAAGGTGATTGTGCGGCAATGATTATCGTTCCCGATATTAATAGCCACTTCATAACATCTTTGGCTATTTCCGATTTTGGTTTTTTTAAATAATATTTATATTTTCCCAATGTTGTAGGTATTGATATGCTTTTAATCTTCCCTTTGTTTTAATTATCTTAATCCAGTTTAGCGTAAAATAACAGCCATGGCAAGAATTATACGCTAATATTCTATATTCTAAAAAATAATTGTCAATACTCAAAAACGCCTTATTTAAAGGCGTTTTTGATACATTATCATCCTTTCTTTTGTTCCGTTGCCAATCCCGTTCGCCGTTAGGCGAATACGGGATTGAGCATCCCGCCGAAGGCGGGATAACTCCGAGTTTTATCTCTCGGGCAGAGAGAAATCTCAATTTAAGGCTCCGAGACCAATACCTAATCCCGACGAATCGGGACCGACCTAACTTGATCTGTCTTCCGTAGAAAACAAAACGTAGTTTAGTTTAAAAATCCACGACCAGCTTCCGCTAGCCGTGCCTTGTTACGACTTAGTCCCTATTACCGAGCTTACCTTAGTTTCGCCGAAGCGACATTTTGGGTACTCCCGGCTTTCTTGACTTGACGGGCGGTGAGTACAAGACTTGAGAACGTATTCACCGCGGTATAGCTGACCCGCGATTACTAGCAATTCCAACTTCATGAGGTCGAGTTGCAGACCTCAATCCGAACTAGGACCGGCTTTGATGAGATTAGCTTCGCCTTACGGCTTTGCGACTCTTTGTACCGGCCATTGTATCATGCGTGTAGCCCAGGGCATCAGAGGGACATGCTGACTTGGCGTCATCCTCGCCTTCCTCCCCCACCTTTGTTCACTAGCGAACAAAGGAAATCCGAAATCCTAAATTCGAAATCCGAAACAAATTCTAAATTATAAATTCAAAATTCTAAACGTTTCGAATTTCGTGCTTCGAATTTCGTGCTTTCTTTGCGCTAATGCGCAAAGGTGGGGGCAGTCTCGCCTGACACTTGTAACAGACGATAAGGGTTGCGTTCGTTACCCCACTTAAGGGAACAATTCAAAACACGAACTGACGACAGCCATGCATCACCTGTCCAACCGTCCTTGTGAGAAATTCACCGTTTCTGGTGAACGTCGATTGGATTTCAAGCCCTGGTAAGGTTCTTCGTTTAGCATCGAATTAAACCGCATGATCCACTGCTTGTGCAAGTCCCCGTCTATTCCTTTGAGTTTTAGCCTTGCGGCCGTACTTCCCAGGCGGTTCTCTTAACGCGTTAGCTTCGCCACACGAAGGGTCGATACTTCGAATAGCTAGAGAACATCGTTTAGGGCGTGGACTACAAGGGTATCTAATCCTTTTTGATCCCCACGCTTTCGTGTTTCAGAGTCAGAAATGCGCCAGTTAATTGCTTTCGCCTTTGGTGTTCCCCTAGATATCAACGGATTTCACCCCTACACCTAGAGTTCCATTAACCTCTCGCATCCTCAAAGCCTTGCCGTTTCCCCTTCATTCCCCGGTTAAGCCGGGGTCTTTAAAAAAGGACTAACAAAGCCTCCTACACACCCTTTACGCCCAGTAAATCCGGACAACGCTCGGGGCACTCGTATTACCGCTGCTGCTGGCACGAGTTTAGCAGCCCCTTATTCGTAGCGTACTATCAGTCGCCTTGCGGCGATTTTCTCCGCTACAAAAGAACTTTACGCTCCGAAGAGCTTCTTCATTCACGCGGCGTCGCTCCATCAGGCTTTCGCCCATTGTGGAAAATTCTCGACTGCAGCCACCCGTAGGTGTATGGCCCGTATCGCAGTGCCATTGGTGGGGAACACGCTCTCACGCCCCCTACCCGTCATAGCCTTGGTAGGCTTTTACCTTACCAACTAGCTGATAGGCCGCAGGCCAATTATCGAGCGGATTACTCCTTTACCCTTTCGGGAGCTATCGGGAATTAGCCAATCTTTCGACTGGTTGTACCCGTCTCGATGGGATGTTCCTGCGTATTACTACCCCGTTCGCCGCTCACACCAACACCTTGCTTGCGCAAAGCTTTAGTATTCGCGCGACTTGCATGCCTTATCCACGCCGCCAGCGTTCGTCCTGAGCTAGGATCAAACTCTCATAAAATTTTGAAAATAAATTTCCAAAATTATTTTTGAGTTTCAAAGCTCAAAATAAAACGGAACAAAAGAAAAAATAATAAATATAATAATGTCAGTGGAATAAATTTTCAAAGTACTCGGGTAAAAATAAACCCGCGATTGATTACTGTTTTGCAACGGCCAATCGCGGATTCACTTCATGTAAATTTTCAACAATAAATTCTACATATGTTTCTATTATAAGCGCCTAAAAATCCGTGTCAAGAGGGCATTTTATCGTTTATTTGCTTTTCTCTCTAAAATATTTACCCGTCGTTCAAGCTCAACTAATTCAAAACGATAAGCTACATCGCCTAATTTCAGTTTTATTTCTTCTTGACCCTGTTCCAAATCTTCAAATCTTTTTTCGTGCTGATCCAATCTTTTATCTACCTGATTAAATCTCTCGTCCATATGGTCAAATCCCTTTTTGACCATACCTGCCAACGTGTCAATTGTTACTCCTTTTGCTTTTTTAATCTTCTTATTGCTCATATTAGAATTCTATTCAAATTAAATCTCGACGTCAAATATCAACCTGCCACGTTGACATCTAATCCTTCCTCAATAATCTTCTTGTATTCCCAAGCACTTGGCCTTATTTTTCTCTCAAACGTCTTATAATCCACCTTCACCAGCCCGAATCTCGGCCAAAAACCGCGAATCTCAACAAATTCAAAATTATCTAGCAAAGACCAATAAAAATATCCGCGCACATCAACACCTTCGCTAATTGCCTTATGCGCCCACTTCAAATGCTCTTTGATGAATTTCTCCCGCTTTTCATCTCGTGCGTCAGCCAGTCCGTTTTCCATAATATAAATCGGTAAATTATATTTTTGTAAATTTTTAAGAAAATAATATATTCCTTCAGGGTATATCTTCCAACCTAAATCAGTTCGTTCACCACCGGAATCAAGATTGTTTTCAATTATTCCTAAAAAACTGCCGCCCAACTTAAATCCTATATCTACGGAACGATAATATTGAAATGCGATATAATCAATATTTTTCCTTATTTTTTTAAAAAAACTGCCTTCTAAGTAAGAAATAATTTTTACCAAAAGCTTATTATATAATTTATTTTTGTGGGGAATAAAAAAATTTGCTGAATTTCCCACGCCAACCAATGCAGAGTTAGAAATTGAGTGAATTGCTTTATAAGCTAATTTATGCGCTTTAATAAGATT
>PFNV01000005.1:4942-19866 GCA_002792165.1 Candidatus Tagabacteria bacterium CG_4_10_14_0_2_um_filter_40_13 | reverse complement strand
GCGGCTCAAAATTGCATTTGACCGAGAGGGTATAGAAATTCCTTTTCCTCAACGAGTCGTCCACCAGACTGTATCGTAAAATGGCTTATGAAATTATATACAATGGGTCTTGATATTGGCGGAAGCGGAATAAAAGGAATATTGCTGGCTAAAAGAAGTGTCATAGATTCGTTTATTGCGAAAACGCCAAAAACTGAAACAGAATTCACGGAAACTTTAAAAGTTATTCTCCAAAAATTTAACGCTCATCAAGGCAAGGTGGTCCGAGTAGGCATTGGGGTAGCCGGAATTATAAAGAAAACAAAGGTGGTTTGGAGCCCTAATATTCCTTATTTAAAAAACTTTGAATTTCGCGAGGTTTTTGGTCGGCCGTTGCGTTTAAAAGTTGATAACGACGCTAGAGCTATTTTAAAAGGCGAAGTCGCGACTAATAGCAATTACGTAAGAAAAAAAATCATGCTTTTTACCATTGGCACAGGCATTGGCAGGGCCTTTGCTGAAAAAGGCCGAGTTCTAACAATAAAAAAATTTGAATATCCCGAGGTCTGGGAAAAAGAATATCAAAAGATACGCAACGCGAAAAACAATCTTTATCTTTTAAGATTTTTAGCTAAAAAACTATCCGCCATTACTAAAATACTTGAAACTCAAGTAATATTAATCGGCGGCGGTGTTGCCGAGCGAAAAAATTTTTTCGCCAAAATTAAAAAAGAATTCCGGAAAAATGGCATTAAAGCACCCGTAAAGAAATCCGCTTTAAAAGATTTTAAAACCGCTTTCGGCGCCGCCCTTCTGTTTAAATAAATTCCACTATGCTAAACAAAGTCATCATTTCAAAACAAATACGTCGGGCAGACTTTTTAAGATTTATGTCGGCACGGCAAAAAAGAGAATTACTGAAGCAAGCCTCTTATCTTATGGGAAAAAGAGTGGCGCATATCAGCGCCGTAGCGGATGGCGGGGGCGTGGCAGAAATACTTACGAGCCTAATCCCTTACCTGCGTTCATTGGGTGTGGAAAGTGACTGGTACTTTATCAATCCTGATGTCGGCAAAAACTTTTTTGAGATAACCAATAAAATCCATAATGCCCTGCAGGGGGCGCTGGTGAAAATTAGCGGTCAAGAGTGGGTCGAATATGAACGGGTAAGTAAATTCATCGCCGCCGAGTTAGATAAAATTGACTGTGATATTCTGGCTATAAACGATCCGCAACTACTTCTCGCGGGACATTACGCGCATCTTAATAAACATAAAATATATTTCAGCCACATTGATACTTCCTCGGTTTTTAAACCGGCTTGGAAGAAGCTCCTCCCCGCCATTAAATTTTATCATAGAATCATTTTCAGTAATCGTGATTTTGTCAACGGCAGTTTGCCACGGAGCAAAGTAAAAATTTTCACGCCGGCAATTGACCCGCTGGCTTCCAAACAAAAAATTGTCCCCAAAAAAGAAGCCCGCCTGTATCTTAAAAAATACGGCGGCATCCCTGTGCGTTGTCCTCTCATTGCGCAAGTATCGCGTTTTGACATCTGGAAAAATCCAATGGGAGTTATCCAATCTTTCCGAATAGTTCAAAACACCTATCCCGGCGCGCATCTGGCTTTGGTCGGCTTCAACACCGCCAAGGATAATCCTGCGGCGAGCGTGGTTTATAAAGATATTGCGGCGGTTGCCGGCAAATCCCGCGATATTTTTTTATTTTTTGATCCGAAAGGGAAAGACGTTATGGAATTTACCGTTATGGCGCAAAATGGAGCCGATGTCATCGTTCAAAATTCAATCAAAGAAGGATTTGGCTTGGTGGTAACAGAGGCAATGTGGAAACGCCAACCGGTACTTGGCGGCCCGGCTTCGGGGATCAGAAAACAAATTCGGAACGGCAAAAACGGCTTTCTTGTGAAATCTCCCGAGGAAATGGCGCAAAGAATCATTTTTCTTTTGTCTCGCCCGACGGAAAGAAAACGATTAGGAAATTCGGCGAGAAAAACTGTTCTGGAGAATTTTTTATTTCCGCGTTTGGTTTTGGATCATCTTAAGCTCTATCGGTCTTGCTTAAAATAAAGTCGGATGATACTATTTCCTTAACGGGTTCATCGAAGGTCGAAAAATTAAGATACCTTTTGTTCAGGGCGTGGTGAAAATGGATGTGAAGACTCAAAAGGATGAAGTTCCGACCAGCGCGTCTTCTAAGGATTTGCAGATGGTAACATCCAAAATTGCCTTAAATTATCATCCTGCTCCCGATTCAGTAAATAAGATTTGGCAAGAGGTGGGGAAAAACTTGAAACTTGCTTAATTGCAAGGAGTGTTATAGTATATCGGAAAGCTCTTTGAAGAATAAAAAGGAGAAAAAGATGAAAAAATTCGGCTTAATTTTCGTTTCTTTATTGATGCTAATTTTCTGTTTTGTCGGTCCGGCAAAAGCCGCTATTCAGAAGGAAATCCTCCAAAATCCCGACAAATATCCCGAATTGGAAGAATATCAGCGGATATTCTTTGAAAATTTGAGAGATCAAAATATTCTTGATTGGTCGGAGAAATGCCGAAAGATTATCGGCGAATACCTGTTATTTATAGTAAAAAACCCTTGGGGTGAATTCGTGGACGAAGCAAAATTGAGAATTGCCGAATTCTATGAACTTTCACAGCAAAAAGAAAAAGCCCTTCCTTATTTAAACGATATCATTAAAAATCACCCACAAGCCGACTATTTTTCTCTTGGTTCAAAATACGAAGAAAACGCAAAAACCGCCGGCTGGGCCCTTTATTATCGCGGCCTCTGGTTCCCCTCCCTTCAATCAACGAAGGATTGGGAAAAATTAATAAAGGAATACCCGGAAAACAAAAAGGCGATAAAACTCGCCAAAGCGGCGCTCGCAAAATTCAAATCGAAAAAATGAAAATAAACAAACCCTCTTTTGAGAAAAAAGGGGGTTGTTTTTTGATGATTTTTTGCTATGATAAAAAAATGATAAAAGACGTAAAAATATATACAACTTCATCGTGCGGATACTGCAAGATGGTAAAAGATTTTTTAAAGAAAAATAATATCGAGTACACGGAATTCAATGTCGGCATGGATGCCGTAAAGCGCAATGAGATACTGGAGAAAACCGGACAAATGGGCGTGCCGGTGATAGATATTAATGGCGAAATTGTTATAGGTTTTGACAAAGAACGGCTCTCAAAAATTCTCGGCATTTAACATTAAGCCCTCGTAGTTCAACCCCGACGTAAGGTCGGGGCTCCGACTTCCGAAGTCGGAACGTCGGAGCGGATAGATATTAAATAATAAAATGCGCCCCTATAGCTTAACGGATAAAGCTCCGCAGTCCTAACGCGGCGATAGAGGTCCAATTCCTCTTGGGGGCATTGCGGGATTTTTTTTATTATGCTAAAAATATTTAGATTCAAATTCTTTGAAAAAGGAGAAATTAATGGAACAAGCATCCCTCATCAAATCGATTTACAAACGGATTATTCTGAAAATCACTGGCGAAGCATTTTCGGGAGGCGAACATCCCGTCAACATGCACTCCACCAAAAAAATCGCCGACGAGATAGGGGCGGTTCATAAGCTCGGCGTGCAAATGGGAATAGTAGTGGGAGGAGGAAATATCGCCCGCGGACGGGACCTTTTAAGCATAGACAGGGCGCCGGCCGATTATATTGGTATGTCGGCTACGGTTACTAACGCTCTTTTTCTCCAAGCAATGCTGGAGAAAAGAGGAATCTCCGCCAGAACCCAAACGGCTATTGAGATGAGGGAATTCGCCGAACCGTTCATCTATCGCAAAGCGATACGACACATGGAAAAAGGCAGAATCGTTATCCTCGCATGCGGAACCGGCCATTCATATTGTTCAACCGACTATGCCGCGATGCTTCGCGCGTACGAATTGAATGCCGAAGCATTACTCAAGGGAACAAAAGTGGACGGACTTTATACCGATGACCCGCGTAAAAAGAAATCGGCAAAATTGATTTCCGAAATTTCGTATCAGGATGCCATAAAATCAAATGTAAAAGATATCATGGATAATGCCGCTTTCGGCCTCGCGCTCGACAACCCGAAAAAAATTCCTCTTCATATTTTCAATATTTTTGAAAAAAATAATCTCTTAAAAATTATCCAAGGCGAAAAAATCGGCTCAAAGATATTTTAAAGAAGCCCCGCTGAAAGCGGGGCTTTTATTTTTTGTGAAATTATATTATTATTTGATTTATAAAAAGGGCCCGTAGTATAGTGGTAAAATGCCTCCATGGCATGGAGGAGTCAGGGGTTCGACTCCCCTCGGGTCCATTTTAGATTGATATAAATAAAATTTCTAATTTTCCGGTATTATTTCCTCTTGAGATATTTCCTTAATAGTGGTTGTTGCCGTATCTGCTATTTGTATCTATTACAACATCGTATGTTCCTTGATTAAGAGGTTTATTCCAAATTCTGGTATGGGGAATTTTTCCGTCCGATGAATTCGTAAAAATTTCAGTTTACACGACATTCGGATATATTGTAAAGGGGGCATTGGATATTTTATTTTAGCGCCTTCTTCTCCTGCCGTGAAATGCTCGATGGACTTCTCGGAGCTGGCGGTCGGTGACATGGGTGTAAATTTGGGTGGTGGTGATGCTTGAATGGCCAAGCATGACTTGGACAGAACGCAAATCAGCTCCATTTTCCAAAAGATCGGTGGCGAAACAATGGCGCAAAACGTGGGGCGTTACTTTTTTAGATATGCCGGATTTGATGGCGTAGTAATGAACGATTCTTTCAACTGAACGGGGCGTCAGACGATTTTCCCGAGGTCCGACCTCGGATTTTTTTTTGAGGTCGGTCCTCAAAAATAGCGCTTCTTCTACGCCCTTTCTTTTAGAAAGATATTTTTTTAAAAATTCTTTGGCGTCATCAGACACGAATACCAGCCGAATTTTATCTCCTTTTCCGCGGATGGAAAATTCGGGTTTTTTCATATCGATATCTTCCCTGTCCAAAGAACACAATTCCGACACGCGCAAACCTGTCGAAAACAAAAGTTCCAAAATCGCTTTGTCGCGTAAGGATTTCAAATCATCCCCTTTGGGCCCTGATAATAATCTTTCCAGTTCGTCTTCATTTATCAAATCCAAATCACGTTCCGGCACCTTTGCCAGTTCAATCCTTTCCGGAGCCAAGGATTTAATCCCCCGCCTCGCGAGATATTTCAGAAAAACGCGCAAAGCGATAAGGTAGAAATTTTGCGTTTTTCTTTTCAGATTTTCGCGATTGAGATAAAGTCGGTATCTACGCACCAGCTCGTCATCGATTTCGCTTGGATTATTTATTTTTGAAAAATTCCAAAAGCGTTCCAAATAACGTCCGTAATTATCTATGGTCTTCAGACTGCGTCCGCGCTCAATCTCAAGATATTCGAAAAATTCTTTGTGAAGGGTTTTAATGTCTGTCATAATTTCTTTTACGTCGCACAATTTTATTGTACCCTTTTCTTTTCTATTGACCAAATTTTTGTTTTCGCTTACCATAAAGGTGGCGATGCTAGGCTAGTCTATATAGACTAGCATTCGCTATAAAAGGTCTGGGAAGGCGAGGCGCGAGGCCACGGACCCTTCCGCTAAGACAAGGGGGCGAAGAACCCCCGCCAAAAATAACCCCGCCAAGGCGGGGTTTATATATTCCCCATAAGCAGAAAAATTTGCAAAAAATAAAAAGATTTAGTACAATAATATCCATGTTAACCCTAAAAACCAAGAAAAAAATCATTGAAGAGTATCAAGTCCATAAAAAGGACACCGGCTCCCCGGAGGTGCAGATTGCCGTCTTAACCGAACAAATCAAGAAACTGGTAAATCATCTTAAAAAAAGCCCGAAGGATAATCTTTCCCGCCGCGGGCTTTTGAAAATGGTTAGCAAGCGCCGGACGCTTCTGAATTATCTGCAAAAATGCGACGAAAAAAGATACGAAAGTTTGACAAAAAAAGTCGGATTAAAAACAAAGAAAAAAATAAAAAATTAATTTAATGAGTACGCCAAAACACAAAAATCAAAGAGTGGCAGTTTTGATTGATGTTCAAAATATGTACCACTCCGCGAAACATATTTATAAAGCGCGCGCGAATTTTCAAGAAATTCTTAAAGCCGCGGTGGCCGGAAGACAGCTGATTCGCGCTATCGGGTACGTTATCCGCACTGAATCCGGCGAAGAGCAGCCATTTTTTGAAGCGCTTTCCAAAATTGGAATAGAATTGAAAGTCAAAGACCTTCAGATTTTTCCCGGTGGAATGAAAAAAGCGGACTGGGACGTGGGAATGGCGGTTGACGCGGTACGAATGACAAACTTGGTCATTGACGCGATTGTACTGGTAACAGGAGATGGAGATTTTCTTCCTCTCGTCGAATATATCAAAGGAACAGGCAGGCAGGCGGAAATTGCCGCATTCGGAAAATCTGCTTCCGTAAAACTTAAAGAAGCGGCGGACGACTTCATTGACCTGGGAGAAGACGCCAAAAAATTCTTGATATGACAAACGCCAAAAAATTTACGATCGAATTTGCCGGAAAAACTTTGACGGCAGAATTCTCCAATTTAGCCGAACAGGCAAACGGTTCGGTTCTTCTCCGTTACGGAGAAACGGTTGTTTTGGCAACTGCCGTAATGTCGGCAAACCAACGCCAAGGCCTCGACCACTTTCCTCTCACGGTTGATTACGAGGAAAGATTTTATGCTGCCGGGGAAATACTTGGAAGCAGATTCCTAAGGCGCGAAGGGAGACCTTCCGAAGAAGCGATACTTACGGGACGCTTGATAGACCGCACAATTCGTCCGCTATTCAACCAGAAAATAAGAAACGAAACTCAAATTACCGCAACGGCTATGGCCGTTGACGGTGAAAATGATTCCGATATAGTCGCGATTATCGCGGCATCTTTGGCTTTGGGAACTTCAAATATTCCGTGGAATGGCCCTATCGGAGCAGTCCGCATCAGCTATCCCGATTTTAGAGCAAATCCCACTTACGCGGAACGCGAAAAGTCAAACTTAGACCTGATTGTCTGCGGAAAAGACGGACAAATAAACATGATGGAGGCGGAAGCAAATGAAGCGCCGGAAAAAATCGTCGGCGAGGCATTCGAATATGCGGTAAAAGAAATAGAAAAAATCCAAAAGTGGCAGGAAAAAATTATTAAAGAAATCGGGAAAACGAAACGAACAATTATTTTACAGGAGGAACCGGAAAAAATAAAAGAGGCTTTCAAAAAACATTTCCATAAACGCCTTGAAGACGCGATTTTTGAAAAACGTCTTGCAAGCGATTTAAGCGAAAAAGCCGGACTCAATATGGCGATACAGGATTTGAAAGCTGAATGGACCAAAAGCATGGAAACAGAATTCGGCGAAAATATAAAAAACGTCGCTGAAGAGCTCTTCGAAGAATCTGTCAACGGGATTATTCACTTAAACGCCATTAAAGCGGGCAGGCGGCCGGATGGCAGAAAACCGGACGAACTTCGTCCTATCTTTGCCGGCATTAATGTTCTTCCAAGAGTTCACGGCTCCGGACTTTTTTACAGGGGAAGCACGCACATTCTTTCCGTTGTCACGCTCGGCGCGCCAAGCGATGTCCAACTTATTGAAGGAATGGAAATCAAAATGAAAAAAAGATTCATGCATCATTATAACTTTCCGCCGTTTTCTTCCGGTGAAGTTGGAAGAATGGGAAACCCCGGAAGGCGCGAAATAGGCCACGGCGCTTTGGCGGAACGGGCTTTAATGGCGGTTATGCCGGATGTCGACATCTTTCCTTATACCATCCGTATTGTTTCGGAATGTCTTTCTTCCAACGGCTCGACATCGCAAGGCTCGATTTGCGCTTCAACTTTGGCTCTAATGGCTGCCGGAGTGCCGATAAAAAATCCTGTCGCGGGAATTTCCATTGGAATAATGATGAACGCTGACGAATACAAACTTCTAACCGACATCCAGGGTCCGGAAGACCACCATGGCGATATGGACCTCAAGGTTGCCGGAACAAAAGACGGCATCACAGCAATCCAAATGGACGTTAAGGTGGACGGCATCAAGCCGGAAATATTAAAAGAAGCTCTTGAGCAGGCCCAAAAAGCAAGGATGGAAATTTTGAATGTGATGTTTAAAATAATTTCCGAACCGGCAAAAGAACTTCCTCCGCAAGCGCCCCGCGTCATTAAATTAATGATCAACCCCGACAAAATTCGCGATGTTGTCGGCCCAGGCGGGAAGGTGATAAATAAAATAATTGCGGATACGGGCGCAGACGTTGATATTGAACAAGACGGCACTATTTTTGTCACCGGCAAGAACGAGGAAGGCGCGAATAAAGCGATTGAAATAATTAAACAGATTACCCATGAATATCAAATCGGTGAAATTTGCGAAAAAGGCATTGTAAGCCGCATCTTCGAATTCGGAGCAATGGTGGAAATCGCGCCGAAAGTAGAAGGTTTAGTGCACATTTCCGAACTCGCGCCGTTCCGCGTCAATAGAGTCACGGACGTGGTTAATATCGGCGATATAATTCCCGTAAAAATCGTCGGTATCGATGAAATGGGAAGAATTAATCTTTCCCTTAAAGAGATCGACCCAAATTATGCCGGAACAAAAACAAAACCAACCCCAAGAGGAGGCGGATATGAAAGAGAAGGCGGTTTCAGGGACCAGCGAGGTGAACGCCCCAGCCGCAGAGGGCCAAGCCGCCGCTTCTAATAAACTTCGAATTCCCGCTCTCCACACTTTAAGGGGCGATATAACGGAATATATCAAGGAAAAGGATATTTCTCTTACGGAAATCGCCGCGCAAACGGCGCGACAACGCCGCTTTCGCAAAGAATCCATCGGCTCAAAAAGATTTTTTGTTTTAGCGGCTATTTTTGTTTTGCTTGTCGCCGGATTCGGATTCGGCGGATGGTATGTTTTTTTAAGAGAAAAACCTGCTTCTGAAAAAACCGCTTTACAGACTCCAAAACCGATAATCGTTTCTGAAAAACAGGAAATTATCACCCTAAAGTCGGAAAATCTTTCAGAATTAGTCGACTCAATCCGGCAAAAAATTGATTCTCCTGTCGCCTTAGGCGCTATTTTAGATATTCCTATTCTTCTTGAAACTGCGGGTAAAAAAGAATTTCTAAAAACCGAAGGACTTTTCAATATTCTTGAAATAACTCCTCCGGCAAACGCAACGCAGGCGCTCGAAGGTTCCTTCGGATTAGGCGTTTATTATCTGAAAAAAAATGTTCCGTTTATTGTATTAAAAATCCGTTCTTTTGAGCTTGCAGTTTCCGGAATGCTGGAATGGGAAAAAAAACTGAGCAGCGACCTCGCTCCTATTTTGTTTATCAAAAATAAAGCGCTTATAAGCAAAAAATTTCAGGATGGCATACTGAAAAATCACGATGTAAGAATGCTATACGATGCCTCCAATAACCTCATTATCGCCTACGCCTTTATAAACACCGAATATCTTCTCATCACAACCGATTTTGATACTATTGAAGAAATTTTCCGCCGCTTTCCCGCGTCATAATGAAACATTGCGGTTTACGGCAATGTTTGATATTATTTAAAGACATTATTATGGAACTGGATTATTTCAAAAAGAAACTGAAAGAAGAAAAAGAACGGCTTGAAGTCGAATTGTCGCAGGTCGCCAAACGCAATCCCAAAAATCCTTCTGATTGGGAGCCGATACCGGCCGAAGACGGAACCGACACGCGTATTCCCGACGCGAACGAGCTTTCCGACGCTTTCGAGGAATTCCAAAACCGCTCCTCCGTCGAAGTTCATCTTGAAGAAAAAGTGAATGAAGTTATCGCGGCCCTGAAACGCATTGAAAAAGGAACTTTTGGTATTTGCGCGGCTTGCGGAGAAAAAATCGACGAAAAAAGACTGGAAGCAAATCCGTCATCCGCCACCTGCGTAAAACACTCACCCCGTTAGAAAAGATAATTTTTAGAAAAACAAAAAAATAATACTCTTGCACAAATCGCCTAAAAAAGATATGAATATCATTAATGGCGGTAAAAATACAATCAGCACAGGTCATCGGTTTGAAAGGTTCAATTATTGATGTTGAGATTGATTTGTCGACCGGACTTTATAATTTCACGCTCGTCGGGTTGCCGGACAAAGCGGTTGAAGAAGCAAAGGAAAGAATTTCCGCGGCGATAAAAAATACGGGATTTCTTTCGCCTCAAAAGAAAAATCAGCGCATAATAGTTTCTTTGGCGCCGGCCGACATAAAAAAAGAAGGGCCGGTTTTTGATTTTGCGATAGCGATGGCGTATCTTTCCGCGTCAAAACAATTACTATTTGACCCGAAAGAAAAACTGTTTCTGGGAGAACTCGGACTCGACGGAACTTTGCGGCCGATCAAAGGCACTTTGGTTTTAACGCAAGCGGCCCGCGGCGCCGGTTTTAAAGAATTATTTCTGCCTAAACAAAATGCCGCTGAAGCGGCGCTGATAAAAGGCATAAAAATTTTCGGGTGCAAATCGCTGGCTGAAGTTGTAAAACATTTTCGCAACGAAAATCCGTTAAAAGCCCAGCCGGAAACCGAGCTGGAAACCGGTATTGAAAAAGAATTTTCGCTTTTAGATTTCTCCGACATCAAGGGGCAGGAAACAGCCAAGCGCGGTTTGGAAATCGCCGCCAGCGGCGGACATAACGTTCTGATGATAGGGCCGCCCGGCACGGGAAAAACAATGCTGGCAAAAGCGTTTGCGGCAATCCTTCCTCCGCCGTCGTTTGAGGAAATTCTGGAAACAACTTCCATTCACAGCGTTGCCGGAATTTTAAACAGCAGTTTTATGACTTCGCGCCCCTTTCGCAATCCGCACCACACCGCTTCGTATATCGCACTGGTCGGCGGCGGCGCCTATCCCAAACCCGGAGAAATCACCTTGGCTCACCGCGGAGTTTTGTTCTTGGATGAATTTCCCGAATTCGAACGACGAGTTATTGAAGCGCTCCGCCAGCCGCTTGAAGACGGAATGATCAGCGTGGCCAGGGCGGCCGGCCATATCCGTTTTCCGGCAAGATTCATTTTGGTTTGCGCCATGAATCCTTGCCCTTGCGGAAATCTGGGCTCAAAAACTAAACCTTGCATCTGCGGGCAAAGAGATATTCTCCGTTATCAAAGAAGGATTTCCGGACCGATTGTCGACCGCATAGACCTGCACTTGGAAGTGCCGCAAGTTGACCATGAAAAATTGTCCGATGAAAGCCGCGCCGGAGAATCTTCAAAAATCATCCGCGAGCGCGTGGCGAAAGCGCGCGAAATACAGAAAGAAAGATTTGCCGGAAGGGATATTTTTACGAATTCCGAAATGAGCGTACGCGATTTAAAATCATTAGCTCCTCTTTCAGAAGACGTGAAAAATATACTTCTCCAAGCCGCCAAGCGGCTCGACCTCTCCGCCCGCGTCTACCACCGCATCATCAAAATCTCCCGCACCATCGCCGACCTGGAAGGAGAAAAAGACATCAATGAAAATCACATTTTTGAGGCTCTGCAGTATCGCCCTAAATCATAATAGAAAACCGCATTCCTGTCCCGAAGCGCTGCAATATCGGCCGAAAGGCTCTTGACCCTGGGGGATATAAATTGTAATATAAATAAATATAAATAATTTTTATAAATTTATGGAATTTGAATCATACACTCCAAAAGAAACGCAAAAAACTAAGGAAACCGAAAAAGAATATCGGTTTAACAAACTAAATAAAACGATACAAGAGTCAACCGAAACTCTCAATTTTCTGCATTCTTTAGTCGGAGAAGGTAGAAAAAATGCTCAGAATGTTTTAGATAAATTGAGAACCAGAAAAGAAGAACTTCTAAAAGATCAACAGAAAGTGGTAAAAGAGACAGGAGATTATAAGACGTATAATGAGATGGAAAGCGAGATTCAAGGAATTGATAAAAGGACAGCGGAAATCTTTCAAGCTAGCGGAGAAAAAGATCCAATTCAAACAACCGAAGAAGAATTTCAAGCCGGCCTTAAGGAAAGACAGGAGTTAGTAGTAAAACATCTTGATCAAAAAGAAAACGAATTAGCATCCTTGAAAAGAGAAGGATAAATACTTCTACTGTTAAATACCTACTGTTAAATACCGAGTATCGAACAGTTGCGATCGACTTGACTTTCAGGACAAAAAGTGCTAGCTTAAAAGGTATGAACAGCGAAAGACCAAAAGAAAATGCATGGGAGGATATTTACGGCGAGACGGAAATTGAATTTGGGCCGGATAATGAAGTAAAAATCACCGAGCGAAAAAGCGGCGAAGTCACTGAAAGAAAAGAAGAACCGCCAAAAAGCGCCTATTGGCAATTGAATGAATTTGAACGACAAAGAGTCAACGCCGAACTCAAAAAATTTGAGGACAGTAAAGAAGCTAAAATTCTTTCTATTGATGATTTCAATGAAGTCATGGAAAAGAAAAGAGAAGAGCTGGCGAAAAATATACTTGCCCTAAAAGAAGAAAATAAAAAATAGGAAAATCCAAAACAACCTTATCTATCTCAACGCCAAAAAATTTGACAAAAATAATTTGATATGATATAAGTAAATTATCGTTGAACACGAAAAATTATCCGATGACAGCCGCTTTGGCGAACCCTCCGAAAAAATCAGAGAGCGGGTAATCAAAGGCCGGGAAATTCAACTATGTTAAATACTCGGTTTCTAACAAAGTAGGAAATTTGTCGGCTTAAATTATAAAAACATTCAGGTGATTGGAAATAGAGAATTAGGAAAAGAAATCTAGCCCAGTCTCTATTATCAAGAAATATATTTTGTTTATTATTGCCTCTATTATAAATATGATAATATTCACCAGGAACGATTTTTATTTTTCTCATAATATCAAAAAGATATCATGTTAGATACTCAGTGTCCAACATGTTAACACTGACAATGATCGCGAGTATCAGGGGAATCCTGAAACCCACGCCTTTACGAAACTGTGTTCCGAAAACAAGATTGAGCAAAGATTCACAAAAGTGAAGACTCCGAGAACAAATAGCAAAGCAGAAAGAGTTATCAGGACATTAATGGAAATGTGGCATAACAAAACAACTTTTAAAAGTCGGGTCTATAGGAAACAAGAATTGATCGGGTTTGTAAATTGCTACAATACTTCAAACCACACAAAGGAATTAACAATATGACGCCAATGGAAAAACTTATGATGCGACCGCATACGGCTATATCATGCCAGCCTCATCGACGAATCTTTTTTTAAAAATCCTGCGTATAAAATAAGCCATGGCTAGAATCTTACGCAGACCTGAATAGAATTCAAAGCCCTCCAATACACCAATACAGGCCGAAAAATTCTTAAATAAAAAGTTCTCTTTTTAACTCAATTGAATTTTATACAATTGGCAATAAATGCTTTTCGGATTTTTGATAAGTTCTTCATGGCGGCCGGTTTCAATCAGCCGTCCCTTATCGAAAACCAAAATTTTATCTGCTTTCCTGACCGTGCTTAAACGGTGAGCGATGATAAGCGTCGTCCGCCCTAGTGTCGTTGAAAAGAATAATTTCTTGAGGAACAACGGCAATATTAGAACGCAGAGCTTTCAAATCCAAATTTTTAAGGTTATGACTGTCAATTAAAATCTGGCCGCTGGTTGGCGGATAATAAAAATAAATCAGTTCAACGAGAGTGGTTTTGCCGACGCCGGATTCGCCAACAATGGCAACGGTTTCTCCAGATTCTACTCTAAAACTAACGTCATCCAAAATTTTTTTCTTATTCCTCTGATAATAAAAACTGACTTTGTTAAAAACGATTCCTCCGTTTATTTTTGATAAAACTACGGCGTTTTTAGGAACGTAAATTTCTGAAGGATAATTTAAAATTTTCTCCGCCCGGATAAGCGAAATTAAACCATTTTGAACAGTTTGCCAGTTCCTCGCTAAAACTACTATCGGCCCGAATATCATTGCCGCATAACCGTTGAACATAATTAATTGGCCTACGGTCAATTCGCCCGCCCTAATCAGGAAAAAAGAATAAACAAAAATAGAAAATTGGGTCAACGATAAAAAGTTTTCCGATTTTTTGAGTGGCGCGGAAAATAATCAAAATATAAAACAGCATTGCTCCCAAAAGAATAACCGCTAATTTTGGTTTAAGAGAAAAAGTGATAATGAGAGCAAAAAAGATACTTAAAAATTCCGGGGCAAGATCAATGCCGAGAATCAATAAGACGACCGCTTAAATAAGGAATTGCCGAATTCGCGATAAAACGAAAAGGCCGTCCTCGATTTTAATCGGAGCGGCCTTATTTTTTTTAACTGTTATTATAGAAACTTTCTAAATTGTAGAGGTGAAGTCGTTTTTTTCCGACTTCTTCCTGAATTTTTTCTATATTTTCTTTGCTCAAGTGGGAAAATCTTCCTTGAAGCGAAAGATATTTTTCAACCGGCATTGTGCCGCATTGGTTGACTTCCAGAATTTTCTTTCCGTCAACGTTTTCAAATTCACAAAGCGGAAAAATTCCGGTTTGAACCGCGAGCCGCGCCAATTCAATTGTTTTGGCGGGTTCGGCGCGCCAGCCGGTCGGACATGGACACAAAATATGCAAATATCGCAAACCTTTCCCGTTAAGCGCTTTGGCTTTTTCCACTTTTCTTTTCAAGTCATCAGGATAAGCGACGGAAATTGTGGCCGCGTAGGGAATATCATGAGCAATCATTATTGCCATCATATCCTTTTTCGGCCGGTCTTCCGGAAAATTTACCGGAGTGGTATTTGTCCACGCTCCTTCTGGCGTGGCAGAACTCCTCTGAATACCGGTATTCATATACGCCTCGTTGTCGTAGCAGACGTAGATGATATTTTCTCCGCGTTCGGCCGCTCCTGATAATGCCTGAAA
>PFNV01000005.1:0-4933 GCA_002792165.1 Candidatus Tagabacteria bacterium CG_4_10_14_0_2_um_filter_40_13 | reverse complement strand
AAATGTTCCGCCGTCGCCGGCCCAGGCAAGAAAGTTGAGATCCGGTTTTCCCTTCACTTTGAATCCCCGAAAAACACCGCTGGCTGACGATGCCGCTGTTTCAAAGGCGACGTGAAGCATCGATAATTTGAAAACAGAGTAAGGATTGGCGCCTGCAAGAATGGTCCAGCAACATGCCGGAATCGTTATGACTGTATTCGGACCAAGTACTTTCAAAACCATCCGCATCGCTATCGCGGCTCCGCATCCCTGACAGCAGACCGAACCCGAAGTCATTTGTTCGTTTTTTATTTCTTTGATTTTTTCACTCTCAATCATTTCATTCCCTCCAGTTCTTTCTGCCAAATCGGCTTTAACCAGTAAGGATTTGAATCATCAGCGGTAAAATCAATGGCTTTGGATATTATTTCAGGAGTCACATCTTCTCCGCCAATGCCGAAGATAAACTCAAACACCGGCCGAGGCGGAATTCCGTATAAACTGGACCTTACTGATTCGGCGAAAATTCCCCGGCTGCCGAAAGAAATATTTCTGTCGATAACGGCGATTTTTTTCGCGTGGCAGGATAATTTCCTTACCAGATTGTAAGGAAAGGGACGAAACATCCTGATTTTCATCAAAGAAACATCGGGATAATTTTTGATAACCTCGCGGGCCGTGCCGCTGATGGTTCCCGAAGTGACAAGCAGTATTTCTGAATCGAGAGAACCCTCAACTTCAACGGGAAGATATTTTCTCCCGAATAATCTGAAAAATTCACTTGCTGTCTCCATTTGAATTTCGCCGACTTCCTCCATGGATTTCTGAATATTACGCCTCAATTCGGAATAAATATTAGAAGAAGCGTGTCCTCCGAAAGCCATCGGATTATCAGTATCCAATTTCCATTTTGGCTGATAAGGCGGCAAAAATTCGTCCGCTTTTTCCTGTTCGGGAATTTCAACCGGAGACGTGGTATGCGACAAAATAAACCCTTCGGAAATAACCATTACCGGCAAAGAAATCTTTTCGGCAATTTTGAACCCCTGAATAATCATATCCAGAACTTCCTGACCGTCCTCGCAATAGAATTGAATCCAGCCGGTATCACGCTGAGCCATGCTGTCGGTCTGGTCAGTATGAATAGTCCACGGCGCTCCGACGGCCCGATTAACATTAACCATCACGATCGGCAACCGCAAACCGGATGCCTGAAAAAGCATCTCATGCATCAAAAGCAAACCCTGTGAAGAAGTCGCCGTGAAAACCCGGCAACCGGCTGCTGCCGCCCCGATACAGGCGGCCATAGCCGAATGTTCGGATTCCACTTTAATATACTCGGCTTTTAATTCTCCTTTGGCGACCATTTTCGCCAGATACTCGATAATGGTTGTTTGCGGCGTAATCGGATAAGCGGAAATAACTTCCGGCCGGCAAAATTTCGCCGCCAAAGCCACCGCCATATTCCCGGTAATAAGTTCTCTCATTCCTTTACCTCCATTTCCATATCTATGGCGTTTCTTGGACACTCAACAGCGCAAATGCCGCAACCTTTGCAATAGTCGTAATTAATTCCGAACTTTTCGTCACGAGTTTCTAAAACAGCCAAATCCGGACAAAAAAGCCAGCAGTTTCCGCAAGAGTTGCAGCTGCCGCAGGAAAAACACCTTTCGGCTTCTTCTTTCATCACTCGCCCGATAACTTCCTTATCGCGGGTCAAAGGATATCTCCTCAAACGGCTTCTTCTGTATTCGAAATACTCCGGATTCAAATCAGAAAATTGAACGGGTTTTTCCCGATTGGGAAGAAGCTCCATCCGGCTGCCGTTTTTCAGGTAAAAATCCATCTCTTCGGCCGCTTTATTGCCCGAACCGATTGCCTCTACAACAAGACCACCGCCGTTTTCTGAAGCATCACTGGCGATAAAAACGTTTTCCGGAAACAACTCTCTGCGGCAAGATTCGGTTAAAAAAGACAATTCCGGTTCTTCGCCGATGGCGATAATAAGAGTGTGGCTAAACAAGACAAATTGCGAACCAGAGATAGAAACCGGTTTTGGCCTTCCTGTTTCGTCCGTTTCTCCCAAATCCATTCTAATGCATTCTATTCTTAAAATACCATCGCATCTTCTTTCTATGCGGACAGGGGTAACTAAAGTTGTTATTTCAATGCCTTCTTTTTTGGCAGATTCAATCTCTTCCTTAAACGCCGGCATATCTTCTTCTCGACGGCGATAAAGAACGGAAACTGACCGGGCACCGTTCATTTTTGCCGAACGGGCCGCGTCAACGGCGGTATTTCCTCCGCCGACAACGATTACTATATCGCCGTCGATATTTGTTTCCCTGCCAAGATTCACATTTTTTAAAAAATCCAAACCGGAAATAACCTGATGATTTTTTTCTTCTCCTTCTATGTTCAGTTTTCTGCTTTTAGCGCGACCTGTGGCAACAAGAACTATGTCAAAGTCAAAAAGAAAATGATGCCAAAGCAAATAATCGGCAGTAATACCGTAATGAATTTCAATTCTTCCCAAAGAAATGACATTGTTTTCGATTTCGCGGCGCAGTAAATCCTTCGGCAAGCGGTATTCGGGAATTCCCAAATACAACATTCCACCGGAAACATTTTCGGCTTCGAAAATATCCACTTTATAACCCAGGCGCCGCAGTTGATAAGCGCAACTCAAGCCGGCCGGGCCGGCGCCGATAATCGCTATATGCCTATCAAACAGCGGTTGGTTCGACGGCGTATTGATGCGCCAATTATTCTCCAGAGCCAAGTCCCCTAAATTTTTCTCAAGAGCGTTAATGGCTATAGCCTCGTCAAATTGAGCTCTTAGGCAAGCTGTTTCGCAAGGATGGGGACATACTCTTCCTAAAACTGCCGGCAAGGGATTTGTTTCCGTTAATAATTGCCATGCTTCGTAAAATTTTCCTTCCTTTGCCATCTGAATCCAATCCCTAATCCTGTTCCCTGCCGGACAATTCGCCTGGCAGGCGCTTTTTTTCTGCCGGATTTCCGGCCTTAAAGTCCGCCAATCGCCTGTTTTTATGTTCAGAGTACTCTTGTAATGCTTCGGTAGAATAATTTCATTTTTAGACATCGTTTTCACCCTCTTTCTCAAAAAGCTGGATTTGGACTTTTTCATAAGCCTCTTTTGAAGCGGCTTGATTATCGGAAATTTTCTGTTCAAGTTCTTTTTCAATGGCTTTCAAAACGGATTCCAATCTGACCAAAGTGGTGGCTCTTGCCAACGCTCCTAAAATTGTCGTATTCACAATCGGCGCTTTTTCGGAACCCAATTTTTTGACAATAGCGATACCCGTGGCATCAATAGTGGCTATGCGGATATCCCGGTTCGAATCGAGTAAATGTTCGTAATCTTCCGGTTTCTTTTTTGTATTAAGAATCAGCCATCCGCCTTTTTTCAGGCCGTTCATAACGTCTATCGTTTTGATTAAAGAAATCTCAAGAACAATAACGCAATCCGGCTGATATATTTTGGAATGGATATTGATTTTTTTTTCATCAATCCGGCAAAAAGCAGTTACGGGCGCTCCCCGCCTCTCTGTGCCGAAATCCGGAAATGACTGGCTATGTTTTCCTTCCAAAAAAGCGGCTTGGCTGAGAACATTGGCTGCCGTTACCGTGCCCTGGCCTCCTCTGCCGTGAAATCTGATTTCTATCATTTTTATGCCTCCTTGTCCCCGAATGAAACAGAAGAACTAATTCTTTATATTTTCAAAGGTCTTTCTAAATTTTCACTCTCATTCATACTCTTAAAAATAATGATTGTCAATCAAAAAATCGGACTAAAGCCCGATTTTTTGGTTATCCGCGAATTAAGCGGTAATCGTTGCTATTCGTTGAGTTAACTGGTTTTTCTACCACTCTTTAATCGCTTGAAAGATATTCTAAAACAGTCTTATCCATCTTTCTGACTCCTTCTTTTTCAATTTTTTCTAATTCTTCATCCAATCTCATTTTATCCAATTCTTTGCTTGTTTTTTGCGCGTCGAAAATAATCTTTGACGTTTTTTTATCAAAATCGCTGTTGGCCTTTTTGATTTCCGCCAATAATTTATCTGTCTGATTTATTAAGTTTTTTCCTTGATCCGCCATATAATTTAATTATTTTTTCTTAATAACATCTTCAAATATATCTAAATATCTGTTAAAATCTTTTTCTTTAACCTTTTTTTTATCTATCAATTCTTCTTTTTTGGCTAAAAAATAATAATCCTTTAATTCCTTCAGGAAAAAATTAAAACTCACTTCCTTTTCGGAATTGTATTTAGTATCAAGCACCTTTTCCATTCTTTCTGCGGAAAGCGGGATTTTGCTTCCAAAATGCCCGTTCCAAATATCAATAAAATTTTTCATCTTTAATTCCGGCGCTTGCCCTGCTTCTTCTCCTCCTTCTTCTGAAACGCGCTCTATTTCTTCTTTTTTCTTTTCCCTCGGCACAACCGTCGCGCCAACTTCCCTTGCGCTTATACGGCCAAATTCAGTTTTTTTATCCCGCCAAGGGCTGGCTTTCTTGTCGAATTTCGCAATATCTTTATCTGTTTTATTTCCCGACTTTGCCCTGCCTTTTATCAGATTTTCACTTTCTTTTAAGGCGCTTTTTATTTCTTTAATGCGGCTATTATAAACCTTTCTTTCGAATTTAAATGTCGCTTTTTGCGCTTCTTCTTCTAAAACTCCCAGCTTTTGTCCCAAGTTTTCTTTTATTTTCTTGAAATTTTCTATTTCTGAATCCAATTGTTCGCGTTGCCCCTTTAAATTTTTCAGTTTATTTTCGAACGGCTGCAATTTTTCGGCGCTTCTTCCGATAACATCTTCACAAACATCTTTTCTCTGACGTTCGTAAATCGTTTTTTTCTGATTGCGCCATTCGAGCGAAGATTGCATTCTTTCCATTCTGGTTTTTTCCTTATCAATCTGTTTT
>PFNV01000014.1 GCA_002792165.1 Candidatus Tagabacteria bacterium CG_4_10_14_0_2_um_filter_40_13 | reverse complement strand
CCGCGATGGCGCAGTGGGAAGGTTTGAATTATCACGAGCCGTTTGAAGTCGGAGATTTTAAAATCAATTTCAAAGATGCCGGCCATATTCTGGGTTCGGCAATCGCAGAAATTGTCTGCAATAAGAAAAAAATCGTTTTCAGCGGAGATTTGGGAAATTCGCCGACGCCGCTTCTTCGCAATACGGAAGAAATAAGAGACGCGAATTTTCTGATAATAGAAACTACTTACGGCGACAGGGAGCATGAAGGGCGTTCAGAGAGAAAAATAAAATTGGAGCGAATTATTGAAGACACGATTAAGGCGGGTGGAGTTTTAATGATTCCTGCTTTTTCCATTGAAAGAACACAGGAGCTTCTTTTCGAATTGAACGACCTTGTTGAAAATGGCCGCATCCCTGAAATACCGATTTTTGTCGATAGCCCTCTTGCCATCGGCGCAGTTAGGATTTATCAGCAATACGAGAATTATTACAATAAGGAGGCGAAATACATCATTGCTTCCGGCGACGATTTGTTTAAATTTCCCGGGTTGCAATTTACGGAAACTACGGAAGAATCGAAGAAAATAAACGATATTCCGCCGCCGAAAGTGATTATTGCCGGCTCGGGTATGTCTACGGGCGGCAGGATAATTCATCACGAACGCCGTTATTTGTCTGATCCGAAAAGCACTTTGCTTTTAATAAGCTACCAAGTTGCCGGTTCCGTAGGTCGTCAATTGAAAGACGGCGCAAAAGAAGTGAATATTTTTGGCGAGTCTGTTACCGTAAAAGCCCGTGTGGCTGCTTTAGGGGGTTATTCGGCCCATCCCGACAAAGAAGGTCTTTACAAATTTGTGGAAAATAGCTATGACACTCTTGAGAAGGTTTTTGCCGTCCAATCAGAACCGAAATCTACTTTATTTTTTACGCAAATGATTCGTGACCATCTCGGGATTCCCGCTGTTGCGCCGAGATATGGCGATTCTTTTGAGTTTGAAGTATAATATTAAGGTATAATATTAAATTAATAAAATTAATAAAAATGAGTATGAATAATGAAGAGAAACCGGTAATTTTTCACGAAGAAGGAACCGCGAAAATCAACCCAAAATATACCGCATCCCAGGAACTGGTAACGGAGACGTCCGACAGAATGATTAAGTTATTGATGAAAATTTCCGGAGGTACTATTAAATCCGAGAAGACGGCAAGAAAGATTATTTTTATTTTAATTGCCGTTATGATCGCCATTTCGGTGTACTGGTTTTTCGCATGATAGGATAAAACAGATTATCAGAAAATATGAAAAAAGATTTATTACAATCGCAATTCAGCCACAAATTCAAGATTTGTATTTCCGGCGCTGCGGAAACCGGTCATTGCGCGGCCGAAGCAATGGATAAAGCCTTGGAGCTTGGCAGGGAAGTCATAAAGCAGAACGGAATTTTGGTTAATGGCGCCACTACGGGCTTTCCTCTTTGGGCGGCGCGCGGAGCAAAGGAGGAGGGGGGAATCGTCGTCGGCGTTTCTCCTGCTTCGTCGGAAAAAGAACACATTGAAAAGTACGGGCTTCCTTTAGAGTATACCGATATGATTATCTACACCGGTTTCGGGTATTCCGGCAGGAATCTGCTTCTTACCAGGGCGGCGGACGCTATTATTGTCGGCTGTAGCCGCATGGGAACTTTAAATGAATTCACAATTGCTTTTGAAGACAATAAGCCGATTGGTGTTCTAACCGGCATCGGTCCGGCGGAAGAATTGATAAAAGCGATGGTAGAGAAATCGTGCCGCGGTCCGGGAAAAATAGTTTTCGACTCCGATCCGAAGACGCTCGTTTTAAAAGTTATCGAACTGATCCGCAAAGAAAAAAATCTAAAAACAAAGAATTATTTATGATAGATTCTCTTACTGTTCAAATATTTTTTCAAATTTTATTGGCCGGTGTATTGGGTATGGCTATCGGAGCCGAACGCGAACATCGCCATAAATCCGCAGGCTTAAGGACTTATACCTTAGTTTCAATCGGCTCCGCTTTATTTACAATTTTATCCATTTACGGATTTTCGGCCGACGGAGGAAAAATAGCTTATGATCCTAGCCGTATAGCCAGTCAGATTGTCGTTGGTATTGGTTTCATCGGCGCTGGAATGGTGATTTTAAGGGAAAATAAAATAGAAGGATTGACAACGGCGGCGGGCATTTGGACAACTGCGTCTATTGGAATGGCGGTCAGTCTTGGTTTTTATCTTATCGCTATTTTTACTACTGCCTTGATCCTTTTAGTTTTTGTTGCCCTGGACCGACTCAAAAAAGATCTTTTTCTCAATGACAAAAACTCGCCTTAAAGGAATCGGCATGCTTGTCGGAATGATCTTCGGAGCAGGCGTTTTTGCTTTGCCGTTTGCCGTTTTAAAAGCGGGTATTTTTTGGGGCTCTTTGCATTTTATTCTGGCGCTTCTAATAATGATTTTTCTTCATTTGTGGTATGGGGAAATTGCTTATTGTGTTCCGGGAAATAATCGCTTTACCGGTTATGTGGCGATGTTTTTGGGAAATAAGGCAAAATGGTTCGCTTTTTTAATTACCGTTCTTACATATTACGGCGCTTTGCTTGTTTATGGTTTATTGGGAGGGATTTTTTTGGCGAATTTTTTTCCATTGTCACCGATTACTCTGTCTCTTTCTGTTTTTGTAATTGGCGGCATCCTTGTTTTTTTGCATTTTGAAAAACTTGCCGGCATCAATTTTTTTCTTACAGTTTTGCTTTTAGGTTTCGTCGTTTTACTTCTGATTATTGCCTTTTCATACATTAAAATATCAAATTTTGATTTTGCGAATTTTAATTTTTCTTTTTCCGGCGACTGGTTTCTGCCTTACGGAATTTGGTTATTTTCTCTCGCGGGATTCGCCGTTCTTCCGGAAATGCGGGATATGTTTATCGGTGCGACTATTAAAAATTTCAAGAGGTCTATTTTAGCAGGTATTTTGATATGCGCCGTTTTTTATTTAATTTTTATATTCACGATTATCGGCGTGAGCGGAAAAATGACCACTTCTGACTCTTTAACGGGTTTGGCAAAAGTTCTGGGAACACCCGCGCTCGTAGCGGGATCGCTTCTCGGATTTCTGGTTGTTTTCACTTCTTTTATCGCCTTGGGCGCCGATTTGAAAAATATTTTCCGTTATGATTTTCATTTTCCGCCGTGGTTGGCTTGGTTGAGCGTTGTTGTGCCTCCAATTTTTCTTTTTTTGACGGGAGCAGAAAACTTCACCAGAATCCTTGGAATTACCGGTTCAATCGGTTTGGGACTGATGGGTATTCTTATTATTTTAATGACAAGAAAATTACGGCGAGAGCGCGGTGATTATGAAAGATTTTCAAAAATAAAATTGATTGCCGGCGGATTGCTTATGGCAGGTATTATAGCGGCGGTCATCTCCGAATTTTAATTTTTTAGTTTTACAGCTCTATAATTTATATCAATTTAACAAAATAACGCGACCGCGAAATTTTGTTAAATTGATTGTTAAAATATAAGACTGATAATTGACGATAATGCGGTTTTCTGCTAGCATTTCGAAAGAAGTTATTTTTGTTTTTTGAGAAAAATACCAAAAAGAGGAGACAGATGGATAATCTATATATCGGAATTATCGCGGCATTGGTGCTTATTGCTTTAATTCTTAGCGTTTCAAGAAGGAGGAAAGGATGAAAATTATTGAAAGGAAGGCTACATCCAGCAATCTTAAGATTATTCTGGCGCCGATGGCGGGTATTAAAACAGTAACAGGGATTTTTAGCGTTCGGGCCGGTTGGAAATATGAAACCGAAAAAAATCATGGCGTCGCGCATTTTTTGGAGCATATGGCTTTTAAAGGCACAAAAAAACGCCCTACGACTCTTGCTATTGCGAAAGAAGTGGAAGGCCGCGGCGGCGTTTGGAATGCTAATACATCCGAGGAAGTAATGAATTATTGGATCAAACTTCCGTGTCAGCATATGGAAGTTGTCTGTGATATTCTTTCCGATATGCTTTTTAATTCGCTTTTGAGTTCCGAAGAAATAGAAAAAGAAAAAGGAACAATTATCCAGGAACTGCGGATGGGTAAAGATATGCCCTCAAGATACGTTGGGGCGACTCTTTGGCCAAAACTGCTTTATGGATCTCAACCGGCTGGACGCGAAGGCGTTGGTACTGAAAACAGTATTAAGGCAATGACAAGATGGTACTTTACGAAATTTCTTGAAAATTTATACACGGATGAAAACGCGGTTTTCTGTCTGGCGGGAAAAATCGCGGATATTGAGGAAACGTTTGTCTGTATTAATAATCTTTTTTGCGGCATAGAAAAAGGAAAACCGAAGATTGTTAAGTCAGCCGTGATTGAATCTCAATTAGAACCAGCAATGCTTTTTGAAAACAGAGATATTGAGCAAAGTCATATAATTTTGGGAGTGAGGGCGTATAATGTTCATCATTCCAAAGTTGTTGCGCTGGCTGTATTGGATACAATTTTGGGCGGGAATATGAGCTCGCGGATGTTTCTGGAAATAAGGGAGAAAAGAGGATTGGCGTATTATGTGGGAACTTTTTTCGATAACCAATCGGATGTGGGAAATTTCGGCACGTACGCCGGTATTGCCAGGGAAAAATTGCCGGAAGCGATAACGGTCATTATTGACGAGTACAAAAAGCTCTGCGACGAAAAGGTAACTGATGACGAGTTGCAAAGAGCAAAAGATTATCTCATCGGTTTTTCGCAAATGTATTTGGAATCGTCAAGCGCAGTTGCTTCTTTTTTGAGTCGGCAATGGATTATGAAAAATAAAATTGAGCCTTTCCCTAAAATAGTTAAAAAAATTCAGGCTGTTACCGCCCAAGACGTGCAGGAAGTCGCCCAAGAAATTTTCGTGAATAAGGGTTTGAATCTGGCGATAGTCGGTCCTCATCAGGATATGGAAGAAGAATTTTTGAAAATTCTCAAATTCTAACTATAATTCGCCTTCGAATAAAATCGAGGGCGTTTTTGTTTGAGAAAAATTGTGGTATTCTCATGATTATGAAGATTGTTGCCGATTTTCATATTCACTCAAAATATTCGCGGGCGGTTTCGAGAGATATGAATTTGGAAACGCTCGATATTTGGGCGAAAAAGAAAGGAATTCAAGTGATGGGAACAGGGGATTTTACCCACCCTCAATGGTTTAGTGAAATCAAGACAAAACTTGAACCGGCAGAACTCGGACTTTTCAGGTTAAAATCAGAGCTGGATTCGCCGACACGTTTTATGCTTACAGTTGAAATTTCGAGCATTTATTCGAAAAACGGGAAAACCCGCCGCGTGCATAATCTTATTTTCAGCCCCTCTATTGAAACCGCTGAAAAAATAAACACAACCCTTTCTTTAATCGGAAATATAAAAAGTGACGGCAGGCCTATTCTTGGCTTGGATTCGAAAAAACTTCTTCAAATCGTTCTTGGTATTGATCCGAGATGCGTTTTTATTCCGGCTCACGCCTGGACGCCCTGGTTTTCCGTTTTCGGCTCAATGTCGGGTTTTGATTCGCTTGAAGAGTGTTTTGAAGACTTGAGCGGAAATATTTTTGCGATTGAAACCGGGCTTTCGTCGGATCCGGCGATGAATTGGCGGCTTTCGATGCTCGATAAAATATCTTTGATCTCTAATTCAGATTCCCATAGTCCGCAGAAGATAGGCAGGGAAGCGAATGTTTTCGATTGCGAACTTTCTTACGATGGATTAATTGATGCAATTAAATCGCGCGACCCCAAAAAATTTCTCTTTACCGTCGAATTTTTTCCCGAAGAAGGGAAATATCATTACGACGGCCACCGGCTTTGCAATGTTTCGATGTCGCCTCAAGAAACAAAAAGTAATAAAGGAATTTGTCCCAAGTGCCGTAAGCCGATGACAATCGGAGTAATGAACAGGGTAGACAAATTAGCCGACAGAAAAGTCGGAGAAGGAAAAGAAGGAAGAATTCCTTTCCTTAGCCTTATTCCTCTTAATGAAATTATTGCCGATATTTTCGGCATGGGGGTTTCCTCTCTGAAAGTTAGAAAGGAATATGAACAGCTTGTCGAAGCCGTTGGCAATGAATTTAAAGTTTTAATGGACGCGGATTACGGAGAATTGAAAAAAAATACTTCCGAGAAAATCGCATCGGGCATTATCAGTGTTCGCGCAGGAAGAGTAGAATTGATTCCTGGTTACGATGGTGAATACGGCAAAATTAAAGTACTTAAAAATGAGAAGGAGAAAGCAACATCTCTTCAATCGCGGCTCTTCTAGTATTATCTGTAATAGCTTAAAATAAAGATAATGATAAAAAATCTTTTCCTGCCGATAAATAAAATTGTAAAAGTTTTAATACTGTCCGATTTCATTATTATTTCGGCTTTTGGTTTTGTGGCGCCGATTTTCGCTCTTTTTCTTACAGGCAAAATTCAGGGCGGAACCATAGAAACCGTCGGTTATGCCGCGGCTATTTACTGGATTGCGGCGGTTTTAACCCGCTTGCCTATTGCCAGGCGCATAGATAAAACAAAATCGGAAAAAGACGATTTTTATTTTATGATTTTCGGCTCTATCTTGATCGCCATAGTGCCCTTTCTTTGGATTGTTAGTTCTAAAATTTGGCATATCTACTTCATTCAAGCGCTTTACGGTTTGGGCTATTCTTTGCGCCTTCCGGGCTGGTATGGCATGTTTACCCGCCATATAGATAAGGGTCACGAGGGTTATGAATGGAGTTTCGATTCTTTGGTATCCGGCGTCGGGAGCGGCATTACGGCGGCTTTGGGCGGTATCATGGCCGCGAGAATGGGTTTTAATGTTTTATTTATTGTTATCGGCGCTCTTTCGATTATCGGTTCGGCTGTTTTGATTTTTCTTTATTATATCGTTGAACCGGATCATGGTAGCGAGCCAAAAGGATTGAGTTTGGACGGAAAAACGTAAATTATATTAGAGCTTATAAAAAACTAGGCCCCACAATTTCTGCGGGGCCATTTATTTAATTGGATTTTTACAAAGAGCTACGAAGGAAGGAAACAAAAGGAAAGGCGTAAGCCTTAATGATTTTTTAGAACTTAGTGCTCTATATTTTTTAATGAGCCGTTGGTAGCTCGCCTTTTTTAATCCCGCTTCCTTAATCGGAATCTAATTTAAGAATACGTCAAATTCGCAACCGAAACAAATTTAAACTGTGGATATCTTTTTATGGTATCATATAAATATTCATGAAAAATGAAGAAATAGCGCGAATATTATATGAAATTGCTCTTTATTTGGAAATGAAGGAAGTGGCTTTTAAGCCGGCTGCTTATGAAAAAGCGGCAGAGTCTATTGAAGCGCTGGAAGAAGACGTGGAAGATATTTACAAAAAAGGAGGATTGAAAGCTCTTGAAGATATTCCTGCGATAGGAAAAGGTATTAGTGAAAGAATCAAGGAATATTTAGAAACAGAGCGCATTAAAGATTACGAAAAACTAAAAAAACAAATTCCGGTTGATATTCAAACATTGTCGGCTATCGAAGGGATAGGTCCCAAATTGATTAAACTTTTTTATCAGAAACTCAAAATCAAAAATATCGGTGATTTGGAACGCGCCGCCAAAGCAGGAAAACTGGCAAAACTGCCTCATAGCGGCGAAAAACTACAGGAAAAAATTTTAAAAGGAATAGAATTTTACAGGCGTTCTCACTCGAGATTTCTACTTGGAGCTGCTTTGCCTCTGGCCGATAAGATTGAAAAAAGACTGAATAAGGCAAAAAGCGTGATAAAAGCCGCTTGTGCCGGTTCTTTGCGTCGTAGACAAGAAACAATCGGCGATTTGGATTTTTTGGTTGCTTGCCCCGAGCGAAGTCGAGGAGTCGTTATGGATTTTTTCGTCTCTATGCCGGAAGTTATTCATGTTTTCGCCAAAGGTTCAACAAAATCAATGGTTCAATTAAGAAGTGGAATCGCGGCCGATTTGCGCGTTGTTGATGAAAAATCTTTCGGCGCCGCCCTTCAATATTTTACCGGCAACAAAGACCACAATATTAAATTGCGGAAAATCGCGATTAAAAAAGGATATAAACTTAATGAATATGGTTTGTTTCGCGGCAAAAAACAAATCGCCGGCCGCGACGAAAAAGAAATTTACGAAAAACTCGGATTGGCGTGGATTCCTCCGGAAATAAGAAATAATCTTAATGAGATAGAAGCCGGGCAAGAAAATAAAATTCCGCGCCTCGTAGAATTAAGAGATATTAAGGGTGATTTGCAGGTTCACAGCAATTGGTCTGACGGTTCCAACTCTATTGAAGAAATGGCAATGGCGGCAAAAAAAATCGGCTATCAATATACCGCAATTACAGACCATACGAAAGATTTGGCAATGACCGGCGGTTCTGATGAAAAAAGATTATTGAAGCAAATGTCGGAAATCGATAAAATCAATGAAAAACTTTTCAAAAAAGGAAATTTCAGAATTTTGAAAGGCGCGGAAGTGAATATCAGAAAAGACGGTTCGCTGGATATCAAAGACGAAGTTTTGGAAAAACTTGATATTGTCGGAGCGGCAGTTCATTCAAGTTTTAATCTTTCAAAAGAAGAACAGACAAAGAGATTAATTAGAGCAATGGAAAATCTTCATATCGATATTATTTTCCATCCTTCGGGCCGCCTGCTCGGTCAGCGGCCGGGGATTGAATTAGATTGGGATGAAATTTTTAAAGCGGCAAAAGAAACAGGAACAATTTTAGAAATAAACGCTCAGCCGAGCAGGCTTGATTTAAATGACGATAATATCCGCCGCGCGAAAAATATGGGCATAAAACTTTCCGTCGGCACTGACGCTCATTCCACAGCCGAACTTTCCTACAATATCTACGGGATTTCCCAGGCCCGCCGCGGCTGGTGCGAAAAAAAAGACGTGATAAATACAATGAACTTTCCCGAAATCTTGGCGTTTCTCAAAAAGCCGAAAAGCAAAAGGTTTTAAAATATGCTAAAATAGAGGAATGAGCGACGAGACGATTCTTTCGGTGAAAAATTTGACGGTGGATTTTAATGAACATGCTATTTTGAGTGATGTTTCTTTCGATGTTAAAAAAGGAGAAATTTTAGTTGTCATCGGGCCGAATGGCGCCGGAAAGACCGTTCTTTTTAAGGCGCTCCTCGGACTTATCCCTTATCGAGGAGAAATTAAGTGGCAAAATAATGTTCGTATCGGTTATGTACCCCAGCGGTTTAATACGAGCAGAGATTTTCCTTTGACAACCGAAGAATTTATGCAACTTGCTCCGCCCAAGAACAACCGCGAAGCGTTATTTCGGTCTTTGAAACTCGTGGGATTTAGCGGAGACGAACATCATTTAGAACATCATATTCTCGGTCGAAAATTGGGATTGCTTTCTTCCGGCGAACTTCAGCGAGTTTTGATTGCCGCCGCGCTTTTGGATAAACCGGATGTTTTGCTTTTTGACGAACCAACCAGCGGAATTGATATTGGTTCCGAAGAAGCGATTTATGAACGGCTTAAAAAATTAAACAAAGAAGAAAATTTCACGATGCTTTTGATTTCGCACGATTTAAGCGTTGTGCATCGTTGGGCTACTAATGTCTTATGTTTGAACAAAAAAGAAGTTTGTTTTGGCGAACCTCGCGTTGCCATTACTCCCGACGTGTTTAAGGAGCTTTACGGAGAGGAAAAGTCTCTTTACAAGCATAATCATCACGAGATGGCGTAAATTATGGCAATTGATTTTCAATTTATAACAAGTTTGATTATCGGAATCGCGATTGGAGCCGCCAGCGGATTTTTGGGCGCGTTCATGATTTTAAAAAGAATGGCTCTTGTGGGAGACGCGTTGACTCACGTTGCTTTGCCGGGAATAGGCTTTGCTCTTCTTCTGGGCATTAATCCTTTTTTCGGAGCTTTCGCATTGCTGTTTTTGGCAATGATTTTAATCTGGAAGCTGGAGCAGAGAACAGATTTGTCGATTGAAACCATCGTAGGAATATTTTTTGCTTCCAGCTTGGCAATTGGTATTCTCGTAATTCCCGATTTGGAACTTTATGAAGCTCTTTTCGGAGATATTTCCAGGGTGGGATTATGGGATGGAATTTTCGCTTTAATTGCCGCCGGAGGGATTTTTATAATAATGATAAAGATCGCGGATAAGATGCTGATGGGAATTATTTCAGAAGATTTGGCGATTTCTTCTGGTATTAAAATCCGCAGATTAAATTTTATTTTCTTATTTTTGGTAGCTGTTATCGTTGCTTTGGGGGTTAAAGTTGTAGGCAGTCTTTTGATGGGCGGGTTAGTGATTATTCCGGCGGCCGCGGCAAGAAATATCAGCCGGAGTTTTCGGCAATTCGCGTTTTGGAGCAGTATTTTTGGATTAATCAGCGCGGGATGCGGAATATATGTCGCGAAAATATTCGCGATTTTACCCGGTCCGACGGTGATTCTTTTCAGCGCCGCCATTTTTTTGATTTCTTTGATATTTAAACGACGCTAAAAATCCGCCCTTATGAGCGGATTTTTTTACTATCTCAATTTTTTCGCGATTTCTGCGAAAATTTCAGGATGTTTTTCGGCTAATTCGGCGAGGATTTTTCTGTTTAAGCCGATATTCGCCTTCTTTAATTTATTCATGAAAACACTGTAAGACATTCCATTTTCGCGGCAGGCGGCATTAATTTTTATCTGCCACAATTTTCTGAAATTTCCTTTTTTCTTTCGGAGGTCGTGAAAGCGGTGGACGCCGGCGTGAAGAAGAGCTTCTTTTGCTAAGCGTTCTTTCGATTTTCTTCCCCAGCGAAATCCTTTCGTCTGTTTTAAAACGTTTCGCCGTCTTTTTAATGAAATGATGCCTCTTTTAACTCTCGTCATAATTTAAGCGTTAGGCAAATATTGCCCCAATTCCTTTTTACCGATATTCAATTCCTCCCACCTTTTTTTGCCGAGTTGTTTGGAGCGTTTCTGTTTTGCCCGAAAATGGATTTTGCCGCCTTTTCGGATTAATACTTTTCCACTGCGCGTGATTTTCAGGCGCTTTTGCAATGATTTATTTGTCTTTGTCATTTTTTATTTAATTTTTTCTATTATGATGCCGATGCCGGTAGGTCCTGATTTTGGGCCATCGACAATCTTACAATTTTCCGTGATTAAAGGCAAGATGCGTTCAATTCTTTCTTTAAGGAAATTTTTATCAAGATATTTTGCCTGGCCCCTCAATAAAAGTTCAACTTTTACGCGATGTCCTTCTTTTAAGAATTCCGAAGCCTGTTTTGCTTTTACTTCCAGATCGTGTTGAGATGTCCCGATTTTAGTTCGGATAATTTTTGTTTCTACTTCCCGGGATTTTTTCGACGCTTCCTGCATTTTCTTCTTCTCTTTGTACTGGTATTTTCCGTAATCCATTATTTTTGCGATTGGAGGGTTGGCGGTTGGAGATATCTCTATCAGATCTAATCCTTTGTCTTTTGCCATCTGAAGAGCGGCCGCAATTTCAAGAATCCCCAAATTATTTCCGTTATCGTCTATGACTCTTAGGGGCGAAGCGTTTATTTGATTGTTGATACGCGTTCTTTTAATCAGATGATTTTATTATAGGGGATTTCGAAAATTTAGGCAAGAAGATGAGATTTGCCCGCTCCATACAAACCTAATAATGAAAAAGAACCTTACTAAAAGCATGGTTCTTTTTCATTATGGAGATGGCGAGATTTGAACTCGCGTGAAGAAGCTAAATGCACCATCCTCTACAAGCTTATTCCGGTTATATAAGATTGCGTTTCAAGCCGGACGAAATGCGCAAAATTTCTCCTTCTTTTTTGTTGTTCCGCATCGAAGGTTTGCGGGACCGAGTCCGAAAATGACGCCTCTGTCTTTTTATCGGACATCAAAAGAGAGACGGCTTCCTCCTTAAATTAGGCGAAAGCAAAAGCAGGTTTATTTACTGCATTTAATTTTGTTGAACGGAAATATTATAGAGGTGACCGATCATCCTCTGCTTGCCAATAGCGCAGTCGAACTTCTTTCGAAGCCTTACATCCCCGTTAAAAGCCTTTAATTTCTCGGTCAATTTTTCTTTTCACTTCTTTTTCCTTGATGCGTTCGCGTTTGTCGTATTTTTTAAGTCCACGACCGATAGCAAAGGCAAGTTTCAAAAAACCTTTTTTAGTATATATCCCAAGAGATATTAAAGTCAAACCGGCTTCATTGCTTTTACCGTTTAAATAGGCGATTTCTTTCTTTTTAAGGAGCAGGCGCCGGGTAGCTTGAGAGTCGTAATTTTTCGGAGTGTTCGCCGATTGATACGGCGGAATATCCATACCCACGATAAAGGCTTCGTTTCCCCTGATAATAACCCGCGAACCCGCAAGAGACCCTCTTCCGTTTTTCAGCGCTTTTACCTCGAATCCTTTTAATTCCAAACCGGCTTCGAATTTCTCGAGTATTTCGTAATCGTGATATGCTTTTCTGTTTTCGATCAAGCTCATAACCCCATCTTATCATAAATTTTTTCGTAAATTCAATTCCCTCTTCTTAAAAATTATTTTTTATGTTATCATAAAAAAATATGGCAAAAGAATTTATATATGAAGAAGAAAAATATCAAATAGATTGCTCAAAAAGCGTTACAAGCGCCGGCGACATGGACCCCGCCACAAAAACTATTTTAGTGGATAAAGATTTGCCCGAAAAGTTTCACGAAGGAATCGCTGTACATGAAATAGAAGAAAGAAAATATCTGCTTAAAGGTCACAGCTATGTTTATTCCCATAACGAAGCTCAGAAGAAAGAACTCGAATTTTACGAACAGAAATACGGTAAAGACAAGAGCTTGGAAGTGCTTAAAGAGGAGGAAGCCGTTGTTTTGACCATTACCCGCCGCCATTCAACGCCGAAGAAAAACAAAATATTAAAAGCCGAAGAAGAAATTCCTGAAGTTTCTCTGAATTCTCCTGCTATCGAAATGCGCACGATACAGCAGGCCGCTTTTGAAGGCAAAAGATACATTATTGACCATGACGAAAGATTGGTCGGCACGCTTGTTGATGTTTACGAAAAGGGAAATATCATATACATTGACCGCGACGTGCCCGAACGTTTTTTCGAAGGGCTTGCCTTGAGCGAATTGATAACGAGAAAATTTTTAAGAAAGGGTTTGGGCTGGTCAGCTGCGTATGTTGAAGGCGACAAGGCCGAGAAAGATTATTATATCGTTAAATACGGCGCCGTTGAAGGCGAGGAACTTTATAACGACGAATTGAAATTTCAGGCGTGGAAATTTGAACAGGAGAAAAAAGAACTCAAAGAAGAAGGCGGCCACAAAGTTATCTACGAAAAAGACGAAATTCTCCCGAAATAGTCTTAGGTGAACACGGCACTTGCAAAATTTTGAGGATGGTGTATAATGTAGCACAAGTAGCAAAAAGGTCGAAAGCTACGGAATTGTAAGTAATTGTAAGCATGCCTCGTACTTGTTTGTATAGTTCGGGGTTTAATCTGACTAATACAATGGCTGAAAAATTTCAAGACCAAGAGTTTCTTGAATATCTCGTAAAGTCTTTAGTCGACAATCCATCTGCGGTAAAGGTTGACCGCAAGGTTGATGAAATGGGAGTTCTTATGACTCTCAAAATTGACCAAGAAGATATGGGCAAGATCATCGGCCGCATGGGCAATACCGCGAAAGCGATTCGAACTCTCTTGAGAATCGTAGGACTCAAAAACCACGCTCGAGTGAATTTGAAAATCGAAGAGCCTGCGGAAGGAGGTCGGCGTCCGTCTAAAAAAACTGTTGATGAAGCAGTGGACGACCTGAAGCTCTAAATTTAGTTTAAAAAAGAAAGAAGCCGTGATATGATGAATATTACGGCTTCTTTCTTTATGATCATTTTCCATATCATAACAATATTTCCGGATATTTTTTCTTCATATTTTAATGAAAGCATTTTAAGGCGCGCGCAAGAAAAAAAAATTATAAAAATAAAAATTTACAATATCCGTGATTTTGCAAAGGATAAGCATAAGACTGCCGATGACCGGCCCTATGGAGGAGGCGCGGGAATGGTAATGCGCGCTGAACCGATAATAAGAGCGGTTGAATCTGTTTTAAAGAAAATTCCGCCCAAGGCGGATCGGCCTCGGGCAGAAAAAATTATTCTTTTTTCTGCCAAAGGAAAACAATTTAATCAAGAAACGGCTTTTAATTGGTCTAAGAAATATAGGGATATTATAATGATATGCGGCCGCTATGAAGGCATTGATGAGCGAGTTAAAAAAGTCTTGAAAGCGCAAGAAATTTCTATCGGCCCTTATGTTTTAACGGATGGCGAAATCCCCGCAATGATTTTAGTTTCCAGCATTTCGCGCCATATTCCTGGCGTTTTAGGAAAAATAGAATCGCTTGAAGAAAATAAAGGGTCTTATCCCGCCTATACTCGGCCCGAGGTTTTTAAGTGGAAAGGTAAAAAATATCGCGTTCCTAAGATTTTGTTATCCGGCGACCATAAGAGAATTTCCGAATGGCGTAAAAAATATGGTAAAATAATCTAATTATGCTCTGGGTTATATTGGCTCTTGCCGCTTATTTTCTGCTCGCGATAGTGGAGTTTATTGATAAGCGCATTCTTTCTTCGCCGGCGATTAGCGCTTTGCCTTACGCTTTTTACGCAAATCTTTTGGTTTCGTTTTCTTTAATTTTTTGGCCTCTGGATTTTTCCTGGCTTCCGCCTTTAATTATCGTTTTTGCGTTAGTAGGAGGCATTACTTTTTTCGCCGGGACCTATTTTTTGTACGGGGCGATTATTAAAGGAGAGGTATCGAGGGTTATTTCTATTGTCGGCGGAATTTCGCCGATTTTGATTTTTCTTTTTTCTATTGTATTTTTGGAAGAAAAATTCCGCGCCCATTCTTTAATAGCTCTTTTGTTTTTGATTACAGGAAGCGTTTCGCTTTCTTTTACAAAGAATGGGAAAAAATTCATGTTTGGGAAACATTTTTTTCTCCTCTCGTTTTTAGCCGCTTTCTTTTTCGCGGCCTCTTACGGTTTGACCAAGGCGGTTTTTTTAAAAACTTCATTTTTAAACGGCTTCATTTGGATACGCGTCGGTACTTTGCTCTGCGTCATTTTTGTTTTTTTAATGCCGCGCTTAAGAAAAGTTATTCTTGAAAGTTCTCGCGGATTTTCGTCGCGGCTAACGGCGCTTTTTTTTATCGATAAAGGTATTAGCGCTATTGCCCATATAATTTTAAATTACGCGATTAAACTTGGTTCTGTCGCTATCGTAAGCGCTCTTCAAGCCGTGGAATATGCGTTTATTTTTCTTTTGGCATTGGGCCTTTCGTTTTTTTGCCCCCGTATTTTTTATGAATCGCTTGCGCCTAAGCACGTAATACCGAAAATAATCGGCATTGCGCTGGTTTCTTTTGGCGTAGCGTTTCTTTTTATCGGTGGAGCCTGAAAAAATATGGCAAAAAAAATTATAATTATTCTTGGTATTTCTTTAATGGTGATTTTTATCGGCGCGTATTTTATTCTGCAAACTGTTCCGCCCAAAGAGCCGAAAATATTCGGAGTAACTTTTTCAGAACCTTTTGCCAAAGAACTCGGCCTTGATTGGCAAAAAGCCTATGAGGCGATTTTTAATGACCTTGGAATTCGTTCCGTTCGCATCCCTGTTTATTGGCCCGAAGTTGAACCCGAAGAAGATAAATTTGTTTTTGATGATATTGATTGGCAGCTTGAGAAAGCCGAAGAATATAATGCTAAAGTTATTTTGGTAATCGGCAGAAAAGTGCCGCGCTGGCCTGAATGTTTTGAAGCGGATTGGGCAAAAAATTTGCCGGAAAGCGAAAAACAAAAATTAATTTTGGGAGTATCAAAAAAAATAATTGAAAGATACAAAGATAATCCGGCTGTTTGGGCCTGGCAAGTTGAAAATGAACCGTTTTTGTCTTTTGGCGAATGCCCTAAATTAGATAAAACTTTTCTTGATGAAGAAATAAGTCTTGTGCGCGGCTTATCAGATAAGCCGGTTATAGTTTCAGATAGCGGAGAATTCGGAACATGGTTTCAAGCTGCCAAAAGAGGAGATATTTTCGGAAGCACGCTTTATCGCTATGTTTACACTAATTTTTTCGGTTATATAACTTATCCATTGCCGCCATCATTCTTCCGGTTAAAACAGGGATTTTTAAAATTATTTGTCGGAGAGAAGCCAATGATAGTCGTTGAGCTCCAGGCCGAACCGTGGATGCCCAGAACATTACGCGATATTCCCATTGAAGAGCAATTTACCCATTTTAATCCGGAAAGATTTCGGGAAATTTTACAATACATAAAAGGCACCGGTTTTGACACCTTCTATTTTTGGGGCGCGGAGTGGTGGTATTGGTTGAAAATGCAAGGCTATCTGGAGATGTGGGATATTGCCAAGGAGACCGTTTCTAATACGAACACAAGATGATATAATTTTTGCGGTCGCATATTTTATATTATGATAAAAGAATAAATTATGAAATTGGAATTTCCAAAAAATTTTTATTGGGGTTCAGCGACATCTTCTCATCAGGTGGAGGGGAATAATCATAATGATTGGAGCGAATGGGAAAAGAAAAATGCCAAACGGTTAGCTGAATCGGCTAAGAATAAGGCGTGGCCGGATTACATTTTGGATAAATACCCTAATCCTTTGCAGGAAGAAAATTATATTTCCGGACGGGCTTGCGACCATTACAACCGTTTTCGCGAGGATTTTGATATTGCGAAACAACTAGGTCATAATGCCTATCGGTTTTCAATTGAATGGTCGCGGATTGAACCCGAGGAAGGAAAGTTTGATGAAAAAGAGATAGAGCATTATCGCCAGGTGATTTCGGCCTTGAAAGAACGGGGGATGGAGCCGTTTGTGACGCTTTGGCACT
>PFNV01000033.1:3914-4525 GCA_002792165.1 Candidatus Tagabacteria bacterium CG_4_10_14_0_2_um_filter_40_13 | reverse complement strand
CCAGGCCTTCAATCACATCGGAAAGATAACCAGAACCCCGACGGTCTAAAACTTTTACGCTGTAAAGGTCAATTTGCGGACCAACTCCAATTACACCAATAGTGTTATCAATTGCTCCGATAATGCCGGCAACATGAGTGCCATGTCCGTTGTCGTCATTTGCTGATTTGAGAGGGCTAATCGCATTATATCCGCCCTTGATATTGTCTTTGAGGTCGGGATGAGATAAATCAATTCCCGTGTCAACAACAGCGACTTTAATCGTGTCAGCCGTGGTCGTGTCCCAAACCAAATCCGCGTCAATGCGGTCAATACCCCAAGGCAAAGTCTCTGCCGGTTGGGAAGGAGCAGGTTTGGCCGTAATGCCTCCCCTAATTAAAGCTTTAACCACAACATCGTCATCAATCCTCAAAATCGCCGGATGCTGTTTCAGGGCTTTTTCAGCTTTAGGCGACAAAAGCACTACTTTTGCGCCGATTAAATCAAGATTTTTGACCCGAATACCTCCAAATTTAGCCACTAATGCTTCTCTGTCGGGCTCATTCAGCGCGCCTTCTTTAAAAACAACGATTTTTCTCGTTGTTGGCTCGGCTGACGCGGGAATTGTTCCC
>PFNV01000033.1:0-3907 GCA_002792165.1 Candidatus Tagabacteria bacterium CG_4_10_14_0_2_um_filter_40_13 | reverse complement strand
CCCAAACCATTGCCGCTACTGCCAAAATAGCCGCGACAATAAAAACTTTATTTTTCATTTTTTTAATCAGATTACTAAACTAATAAACTTTTAATAAAAAAAAACGACCGTTTCTGTTATTTTAGTTATTCAATTGAGTTTGTCAAATTTTTAATTTCTTAGGGTGGATTTTATAGGTTGCCCGTAGGAACTTCTACTATTAGTTCGTCCAAAGGCGCGGGACGAGCAAAACCCATTTTAATTTTTTGATGATTTTCATATAAATTTATGATGCCAACCTATAAACCGGTGGTAAAAGTATAATCGTCTGAAACAATTTTATTGCCCTTAGTATCTTCAGCTATGATTCTGAAGTGATAAGTAGTATCTCGTTGTCTTGCTGCCTCTAACGCATTTGTGCCATGTTGGGTTGTTGGAGAAGCAGGCGAAGCCGTAAATCCCGCCGTAAAACTATAGGAAGTTATTGGCCCATATTCCTTGACTTCTTGAGCTTTTTCCAAGGCGCGACTTAATTGTTTTTCATATGTTTTTATTATACCAAATTACAACCCGATGATAAAAGAGTATTGGTCTGTTAGAACCTCGCTTGCTTCTTGATTTTTGGGCTCGCAGGCCGCCCCTCGTCCCTCGGCTTCGCTCGGGACTGCGGTCTTCGATTCTCCTCCCAAAAATAAAAAGAAAATAGCCCTAGATAAACTAAGGCTATTTTCTTTATTATGCGGGATGGGAGAATCGAACTCCCGCCCAGAGTTTGGAAAACTCTTATTCTGCCACTAAACTAATCCCGCATTTTAATAAAAGTATTTTATCAGAAATTCACAAAAATGAAACCCCGCCCCTCGATAGTCTCAGGGCGGGGTTTCATGTGAAACCCCGTTAGAAGTTTCCAGAAAACTTTACTATTTTTACCAACTAAAGCCGCAGGCGAAATCGCAGTAGCACTCTTTATAATCATCAACGTTTATTTGAACTTCTAACGGGGTGAAACACGTCTAAATTTATATTTCTTCTTCAAACTTTTCTTCCTCTTCTTCTGCTTTTGTTTCTTCTACTTCTTCTTCCATTTCGGCGCCACAATATTCTTTTTTTTCTTTGCTTGTTCCGCCGCATTCATCGCATTTGTAAGCCATGAAATTTAATGTTTATTAAGTTGATAATGGCTTTTACGACCTTAATTTTAAGGATTATTTTCCGAATTAAGCTAAATGATATATATATTTTTAAAAGTCAAATTTTATAAAATAGATTCTATTGGACATTTCTATCGGACAACATATATAATATGTAGTGTGTTCGTGTCCATTATAAGTTTTATCGGGGTACCCAGATTTGAACTGGGACTAAATCTTCCCAAAAGACTCGTGCTACCATTACACTATACCCCGTGTTTCACGGGAAACATTTTTTTAAAGCAAAATAATATTTTCTGTTACTCTTATTTTAGCCCGTTTAATCTCGAAATCAAGGAAAATCGCAATGACGTCTACTTGCCATTCGACATCATCCGATACTCGGATATCCGATAAATAAGTTTTAATGGTTCTTGCCAGGCGCCGGCGTTTCCATAAATGCATATTTTCTTCTGGCCGGAAATTTTCTGCATTAATTGGTTTGTTATATGGCCATTGGACTGATTTTACTTCTACAAAATGCAAAATATTGTCTTTTTTGGCTATTATATCTATTTCACCCCATTTTTTTCGATAATTTCTGCCCAATATCTTAAAGGAATGTTTCACAAGATGTTTCACGGCGACATCTTCTCCGACTTGTCCCACATTTTGTTTCGAAATTTGAATCATTTTCTACAAAAATGTTTCACGTGGAACAATTTAAACCACTTTTTTGTTTCATATGAAACCCCGTTAGACTTAAGTCTGAATACCTTCGCCGGAAACTTCGCCTTGTTCTGTTGCTGTCGCAATTGATTCTCCTAGCCGCGAGCGAATATCCAGTTTCCATCCGGTAATTTTTGCCGCTAATCGGACATTTTGTCCTCCTTTGCCAATAGCTAAAGAAACTTGCTCTTCTGCTACCGTAATCTTCGCATCTTTTGTTTTTGCTTTTGTTTCGACTTCAAGGATTTTAGCAGGGGAAAGCGCGTTGGCAATAAAAACATTTGGCTGTTCTGCCCACTCAATAATGTCAATTTTTTCTCCGCCTAATTCTGATATAACCGTGCCTACACGAACGCCTTTTTGACCAACGCAAGAACCTATAGGATCAATGCTTTCTTGGTTTGAGACAACGGCAATTTTAGCTCTGGAACCGGCTTCTCTGGCCACGGCTTTGATTTCTACGGTCCCATTGGTAATTTCCGGCACCTCCATTTCGAAAAGCTTTGTCAAAAATCTCGGATGAGACCTTGAAAGATAAAGATTTATGCCTTTTTGGCTTTGTTCCACAAGAAAAAGCAAGGCTTTTACTCGTTCGCCTAGACGGTAACGTTCGCCTCTAATTTGTTCTTCTCGCGGCAAAATGGCGGTTGTACGGCCTAAATCAATAAAAACATTGCCGGCTTCAATGCGTTGAACAATGCCGCTTATGATTTCTCCTTGTTTTCCTTTAAATTCATCAAAGACAGATTCTCGTTCAGCTTCTCTGATACGCTGAATGATAACTTGTTTTGCGGTTTGAGCCGCAATGCGGCCGTAATCTTCTTTGGCTTCAAGGGGAAAAACAAGTTCTTCGCTAGGCTTCACGCCTTTCTTTATTTTACGAGCTTCTTCTACTATAATATGTCTTTCCGGGTTGAAACGCACTTTTCGTGGTCCTAATTCATCTTCTTCTGACTCTTCTTTCTCGACGCTTCGATCCCCGATGCTAGCGGTTGGAGCATCGGAGGTCGGAACTCCGATTTTGCCTTCGGCGAGCGCCGGAACTTCCTCTTTCAACATTGATTCGTCAACAACGATTTTAATTTGGAAAAATTTTAATTTTCCGTTTTCAGGATCGAATTCTGCCTTTATAATTTGGCCTTTTTTTCCATAATCTCTTTTATAAGCAGCGGCTAACGCCAATTCGATTGTCTCAATAATTTTTTGTTTTGGAATACCTCGCTCAACCTCAAGTTGTTCCAGGGCAGAGCGGAAAGCTCTTAAATCCATATGTTTTATTTTCCTTAAAAATTAAGTCCGTTTGAGAACGGACTATTTTCCAGTATAGAAGATACAATATTTTTGTCAATTAGATTAGGTATGTTTATCAACACTTTCGATAAAGCGTTATAAATGATATCTTTAATATATAGGAAAATAATATTTATGGCGAAATTTTTAGATTCTTTAAATATCGTGAAACAATGCCGGCGTTATGGCGTCGGATTATGGCAATGTCCGCATTTTTTATTTTTAGTGATGGGCGCCATTATTATTTCTTCGATTATCGCGACTTATTTGACGGCTCAATGGTTTTTTACAGAGCCGCAATTAATCGCTTTGATCGTTTTAGTCGTTGCCGCAATTCTTTTTGTCATCGGTCATATTATCGTTTCTTCTTTTGAGCGCGTTGCCGAAGCTTCGCTGGCCAAATCGGAGTTTGTAGCCATTATGTCTCATCAAATAAAGACGCCTCTTTCCATCATCAAGTGGCAATTGAATTTATTGAAAGAAAAAGGAATAAAAATAGAAGATTCCGAGGCTAAAAAATTTTTCATCCATCTTGATGAGGAGAATCAGAGAATGATCCATATAGTTAATGATCTTTTAGAGCTTAATAGAATTGAAGATAGCACTATTTTCCTTAACCCTTCGGTATTTTCTTTAAAAGAAATTATCGATGAAGTCGTTGGCCGGCGCAGAAAAGAGAATTTGAACACGAATGTTTCTTTTGAGGTTAAGACGTCGGAAAATTTGCCTTTAGTTTTTGCCGATAAAATAAGAACAAGAGATGTTGTGAGCCATATTAT
>PFNV01000029.1 GCA_002792165.1 Candidatus Tagabacteria bacterium CG_4_10_14_0_2_um_filter_40_13 | reverse complement strand
TAAAATTCGTAAAAACTGAGCCCTTGACCTTTTTAAAGAATATTTGTAAACTAATTTTGAAAAACATTGGTTTATTGATTGGCCTTTGAAAATTTAATACGTAAAGATTTTTCGGAAAAAAACGCAAGGAGGAAAGATTGCATGATTGAAACTCCGATTAAAGAAACAGAAATTTTAGAATATCATCTTAAGGAAGTATTGGCGGGAAGAAGAAGATTTGAAAACGCCGCGCAGTCGGTTTCCAGAATGATTTTGGAAAAGGGAGTAAAGAAAATCATTCACGCGGGAAAACCGAATTTTGACTTTCCATTTTTCCGCGAAGGAAAACAGCATATTATAGGATGGCATGATGAGATAAATGCTTTCGTGCACTTTATTAAGGGCGCTGCCCGAGGCGGTTCCGCGAAGGAAATGGCTTTTGTTTTTGTCGGCGAGCCCGGCAACGGGAAAACCAATTTCGTTTGGAATTATCTTTGTCGAAAATACCGGCAATTCATTTCACTGCCTGGAAACTGTAAATATACTTTTAAATTTATCGGTTTAGACAAAGCGATTGATTATGACGAGAGGGTTAGAGAATTGCCTTCTTTGACGTCTGAAGATCCGATGGTTTTGGCCATGAATCTTTTCGAAGATATTAATGAGAACATGGAATTTTTTGCCAAGATTGGCTTTAAAGACGAGGCAACCGAAAAATTATTCAGTCGTCGGCGTCCATTGGGCGCTTCCACTGAATATTTATGGCATGAATTAATGTCTCGTTTTGGCGGCGATTTAAAGAAGGTGCTTGAGCATATATGCATTGTTCCTGTTCAGATAAGGGAGAGTTTGGGAATGACGACAGGTAAATATGCCGCCAAAGATAAAATTACCTCTTCTTCCGTAGATTTGCTTGGCGAAGAATCATTACAGCATATTCTTCTTCTTAAATTAGGAGACCCGAATAGATTTGATTTGCGGCGCGGCGCGTTGGCGCGTGTCGCCGGCGGCGGAATTCATTTTGCCGACGAGCTGTTCAAGAATAAAATAGACCTTGTTCAGATATATCTAGGCGTTATACAGGATAGAATGATGGAAATCGACGGATTTTTGTGGCCGCTCGATACCATTATTATTGCCACAAGCAATAACTGGGAATACAACAAGTTCGTTTCCGAGAAAGAACAGTCTCCGATTAAAGACCGATGCAGAATATGTTATGTAAGCCATAACACGGATTACAAGTTTCAAACTGAATTAACCGCTTATTCCATAGGCAGTGAGCAAAGGACCACTATTTTAGGAGAAGAGATGCACGAGGATCCGAACCTAAATTATGCGCTTTCCGTCGCAGTGGTTCTTACCAGATTAATTCATTCTGACAAGCTTACGCCTATTGAGACTATGAAATTGGAAGCCGGAGAAATAGCCGGCGAAAAAGGCGTAAAAACCCTGATTGAAGTTAAGGAAACCGCGAATGCCAATCCGGATGTCACTAAACGTTGGGGGCAGAAAGGATTGGGACATCGCGATTTAGGAAGAGCTTTACAGATTCTTGAAGAAATGCCCGAAAGCAATGAGGGCAAGTGTCTTTTCGCTAAAGACATTTTCAAAGCTCTTGAGAGAATAAGTCTTGATTATGTAACTGAAGCCACTGACAGAGATAAGTATAAAAAGGATTTGGAAATAGCTCGGAAACTTTATCGGGAAGCTGTTAAAACCGCAATTTTCAACGCCTACCGCGACGATCCGGACGCAGTGAGAAAAGACGTGCTTAGATACGTTAATATGGTTATCGGCGTAGATGCGGAGAGCCTGGGTTCCGATAAAATGTGGAGATACAAAGATCCGCAGAGCGGAGAAATAAAATCAATAAAGATAGACCAGACATATATTGACAGCGTTGAGGCGAGATTGGGTCTTACGAATAAAGAAAGAAAGGAATCTTTCCGAAATTCAATTCGAAAAATTTATGGACAAAAAATCACCATTGATCCGAATTACGATTTTATGGATAACCAGGAGCTTGTGAAAGCCGTGACCGACGTGCGACTACAGTCTGATGTGGCGGGCGCCGGCAGTTTGATTGGCGCTTTGGCCAACCGCACTAACGAAGAAAACGTACGGATATACCACAAAATGATTGATACCATGTTGGGCAAGTTAGGATATTGCCCGACTTGCGCGCAGAAAACCATAGAGTATTTCTGTACGAAAGAAGACGAAAGTTAATCAAATAATGAGCCGGGCGTTTTTAGATGTCCCGGCTCAATTACTATTGCCGGTAAAATAAAAAGGAGGTGGCTTTGATGGATAAAGAAAAGTTTATGACAGAAAGCGATATTATCGGGATGAAGCGTTTTATTGAAGATGAATTTGCGAAGCGCAACGGTATTTATATTCCCGCGCATAGACCCTTGGCATCTCTTGAATCTTTTGAGGATCTTTTAAAAAGAGACGAGCAAAGGGAAAAAGACGGTTTTTCCAAAAAGATTAAAATTGGAAGAATTTTAGCCGGACCGGGTAAAGTTATTGCCGTTCCTTATGTCGAAGAAGAGAAGTTGATTCACGGAGAATTCGAACCAAAGCAGCCAAGCGATGATAGTGATGAAGAAGAGGGTGAAGGCGAAGAAGGAGAGGGCGTTGCCGGCAGCGGTGAAGGCGAAGTAGGAGATATAATAGACGAGCAGTCGCCCGAAGGCAAAGGCGAAGGGGACGATTCTCAAGCAAGCGATGAGCCGGGAGAGCATGGAATTGAAGCAGAGGCATATAAGATCGGCAAAGAGCTTTCGGAAAAATTCCAGCTTCCAAATCTGAAGGACCGCGGGAAAAAAATTCCCACAGACGAATACATTTATGATTTAACCGACCGTCACAGAGGTTCAGGCCAGCTTTTGGACAAAAAAGAAACGTTAAAAAGCATCGTAAAAACCAATATTGCCTTGGGGCGCATTGATAAAGATGATATGGATACGAAAAAACTTATTGTCGGCCCGAACGACAAGGTTTATCGTGTTCTTTCCCGGGAAAGAAAGTGGAAATCGCAGGCAACAGTGTTTTTCCTGAGAGATTATTCCGGTTCAATGTACGGCGAGCCGACTAAAGCCGTTGTGACCCAGCATTTGATTATTTACGCCTGGCTTCTAGTCCAATATGAAAAGCTGGTAATTCCGAGATTCATCGTTCACGACACGGAAGCGAAAGAAGTTACCGTGAATCAGTACTATCGAGCGTCTGTAAACGGCGGAACTTTTATTTATTCCGCTTTTGCAAAAGTGAACGAAATTGTTCAAGGCGAGGGTTTGGACAGGGATTACAATATTTATGTGTTTTACGGCAGTGACGGTGAAGATTTTGACGACGGCCGGCAGACTATCCCTGAAATTAAGAAGATTCTGGGTTATGCAAATCGCATGGGCGTCTGCATAGTGAAATATGCGGATAGAGAAAGCGAGTTTGAGCAATATATGAAAAAAGAAAGCATCTTGGATAAAAGAGAGCTTTTCAGAATGCACGCTATGGATATTTCCGGAGGCGTGACTGACGAAAAAAATATTGAAGCTATCAAAGCGCTTATAGCCCAAGATTAGAGGGAGGCAAAAGAAATGGAATTGATAGAACAGAGAACGAAAAAAATCATGGAAGAATGCAGAAAAAGAGCGGCCGACGCCGGCTTGAATATTCAAGGAGAAACCTTGGAATATATAATTACTAATAGGGATATGACAGAGCTTAGTTCAAAAGTTATGATACCAACGCTTTATGATTATTGGGTTCATGACGTGGATGTTATCAGGGATAAATGGATTTACGACGCTTATCCTCATAATCCCTACGAAACGGTAATAAACACTAGGCCGGCAATATCGTTTTACAACGATAATAATCCGGATTGGCTCAATGTGATGATTTTTTACCACGTTTTAGCACATATAGATTTTTTTCAGAATAATGTTTTTTTCAGGCGAACATGGGATGACGATTTCTGCGGCCAAGCGCTGGCCGACAAACGGCTTTTAAACAGCATCCGCGAAGAAATGGGAGCTCAGAAAAGATGGGTTGAATATGTGATTGAATTTGCGAGAGGAATAGATAATCTCGTCGGCTATTATTCCGAACTTGAAGAGGCTGACAGGGCCGCGAGGCAGAATGTTTTTGGAGCATTCTCTGAAAAATCCAGTTTTTATTTCGGCGAATTTCTAAGACAGCGCTATGACGAAAAGACCGTGGAGCTGAAATTCTATTATGATGAGATAGAGCGCTATAATCAATTCGTAAAACAGTTTGGCGAAAAGCGCGGAGAAGAGTTTTTTTTCAGAGACGGTGTTTTTAGAAGTAAATTTCCCGAATTCAACAGTATTTTTGAGAAGAGCAAGAAAAAACAGAAAATTAAAACTAAAGACATCTTGCAGTATCTTATAGAATATTCCGGGATAATCAACAAGGAAAATAATAATTGGATGAAAGATGTCCTCGGGATAATAAGAAAAACTTCGCTTTATTTCCAGCCTCAGTTTAGAGATCATATTGCTAATGAAGGTTGGGCCAGTTTCTGGCATGAAAGATTATTTCTGGCCGATGAGAGGATCAAAGGCCATGAATTTGATTATGCCAGAGTCAATTCAGGAGTTTTATTTGACCCGAGAGTGGGGTTTAATCCTTATTCAGTCGGCATGCATTTGTATGAATTTATAGAAGAACTGGCAAGAAAAGGCAAGATTTCTTACGGTTTTCAACTGATAAAAGACAGCGAAATCAGAAGAAGATATGACGAGAAAAAGGGAGAAGAGTACGCTAAAAAAGTTTTATTGGAAGCGAGAAAGAATTTCGACGATTTTATGCTGATAAATTTTCTTTCTGATGATGATTTTCAGGATTTCGTCAATAAATATAATTTGTTTGTCGCGGGCGCTCGTTTCAATCCCGACAAATGGATTATTAAAATATATATAAAATCCAGAAGCGGAAAAGCGTATCGCGAGATGCTTAACAGGCATCTATATCATCCGCCTTACGTGATTATTGACGAAAGTAAAGCTAAGTCTGACGGACTTTATCTTAATCACGTTTTCGAAGGAAGAACGCTCGTCACAAAATATATAGAGCCGGTTTTAAGAGGCCTTGAATTTCTTTGGGGCCGGGGAAATACGATTCAGCTTGAAACGACGGAATTTGAAATGGAGAAGCAGAATTTAGATTATAGGGCATGGCTGTATGGAAGGAATCAGGACACAGAGCCGAAATTCAAAAAAATTCGCGCGCTCTATACGATTTCAGACAAAAGATTCACCAGAATTGTTCTTTAAGGAGGTAAAATATAATGTCTTCTTCCGTAAAAGAAGCGCTTGATCGCCTAAAGCAGGAAATGGATAAAAAAGAGAAAAGAACGATTATCTCTTTTAGTCAATTTCTTGAAGAAGCCCAAAATAATCCTTACGCGGTTTTCAGGAATATTTTTCAGCTTTTTCACGATATGGTTAAAACTTACGTGGGAGAGGGAAAAGATGAGTATCCGGACGACCCCGAATCGATCGGGTTCGTCCAGTACGATTGCGCGAAACTTTTTGTTGAAGGCGCGGATAATCCGTTTTTTGCCGACCGTCTTTTTGCCAATAGATTTATACGGAGCATAGAAACTTTCAGGCAAGGGGCCCAGCAGAACCAGATGCATATATTTGAAGGGCCTTCCGGATGCGGGAAAAGCACTTTCTTTAATAACTTATTGAAAAAATTTGAAGAATATGCGGACACCAAAGAAGGGCGCAGCTGGGAAATATTCTGGATTATTGACGAAGCCGTTTTTTCGCAGACCAAGAAGGAAAATGACGCTTGTTTTCAAAAAATAGAAATTTATTGCCCAAGTCACGATCATCCTATTCTGCTTATACCAAAGAATTACAGAACTTATTTTTTGGACAGGCTTTTCAAGGATAAGGAGATAAAGAAAAGACTTGCCGAAAAAGAATACGAATGGCTCTTTAACGATGAAGTATGCACGATCTGCAAGAGTTTATTCTGGGTTTTATTCGATAAGCTCGGTTCGCTGGATAAAGTTCTGGACATGGTTTATGCCCGTTCCTATAAGTTCGACAGGCGGTTGGGAGAGGGAATCAGCGTATTTAACCCGGGCGACAAACAAATACAAATGAAAAACCCTGCATTGGGAGACGCGCAAATTCAGAGAAAATTAGACGCGATTTTCGGCGCAAATCTTGTTAAATATGTTTTTTCGCGGCACGCAAAAACGAATAACGGCATTTATGTCTTAATGGATATAAAAGCCGAGAACAAAGAAAGACTTTTGGAGCTTCATAATGTCATTAGCGAAGGAGTCCATAAAGTGGGCGACATAGAAGAAAGAGTGAATTCTCTCTTTTTCGCCTTAATGACTCCGGAAGACAAGGAATTTATTCAGGAAGAAAAAATACAGTCTTTTCAAGAAAGAATCAAATATCACAAAATGCCTTATATCTTGGAACCGCAGACCGAAATTAAGGTTTATCGGAGTATATTCGGTTCGCAAATAGACGGTTATTTTCTTCCCAGAGTTTTTGAAAATTTCGCGAGAGTTATTATTTCATCGCGAATGAATACAGAAAGCAATCATCCCGAAGGATGGATTAATCCCTTGAAGAAATGGATTAAGAATATTGAGAAGTACGAGAAATATTGCGATGAAAACGGTCTTTTGCTAAGAATGGAAATATATAGCGGAATTATTCCGTCGTGGTTATCCGAAGAAGATAAGAAGAATTTTACCGCAATGCATAGGAAAAATTTAATCAGCGAGGCGGAAAAAGAAGGAGGAGAGGGGTTTTCCGGCAGAGAGTCCATCCGTCTATTCAGGGAATTTTTTAATCGCTATAGTCCCAGAGGAAAGCTTATTGACATGAAATGTGTCGACGATTTCTTCAAGCACAAAATAGGCAGAGACAAGCGAGATAAGCATATACCGGAAAATTTTCTTAAATCGCTTATCAAGTGGTATGACTACATTGTCTTGAATGAAATTAAAGAATCTTTGTACTTTTATAATAAGGAGCAAATTTCCAAAGACATCTTGAATTATCTTTTTGTCGTCAATCATGATGTCGGTTCCAAAACAAAGTGCAAATTTACCGGCGAAGAAATAGAGGTGACCGTTGATTTTTTCAAACTAATCGGCAGTTTCATTTCAGGAGAACAGCTAAATGATAAAGATGCTTTAGCTTTCGCCCAGGAAGTTCAGCGAAAATATGTTGAAGTTATGGCGCAGGAATTGCAGGGTTTCGAAGGTAAGAATATAACAGAAACAGAACTTTACCAGGAATTATTTAATTCTTACGTGAGAAATCTTAAGGAAAAAGCTCTTCAGCCTTTTCTAAAGAATGAAAATTTTCGAGAAGCAATCAAATCTTTCGGAACTGAAGAATTTAAGACTTTTGATACCAGACTTAGAGATCATGTAAAATATATGATTGGTAATCTGGTGGGAAAGTGTGATTATACCGAGCAGGGGGCGCAAGAAATTTGCCTCTATGCCATTGATAACAAACTAGTCGAAAAGTTTTCTTAAAAATAGAACTTTGCGAATACGTAAAGCCTCGCCATAGCGGGGCTTTTTAATTTGAAAAATTACTCACAATATGAAAATATAAGAGAGTCGTGGCATATCCTTATCTTCACGTTGCTTTTTCGAGGGATTTATCCGGAAAGAATCGCGTAATCTACCGATTGCTCGAGATTTTCCCCGGTTTTTTATCTTGGGGAACTTTGGTGTTTTTGGTCTTTCTTTCCTGGCAAAAGCCGATTTGGGCCGCGGTTTTTATTATTACCTTCGATTTATATTGGCTTATCAAAAGCGCTTATTTATCCATTCATCTTCGGATGAATTGGAAGAGAATACGCAGGAATATGGAAGCCGATTGGGAAGAAAGATTAAAAAATTTCAAATATGACCACGTTTGGCATATGGTCATCCTTCCTTTTTATAAAGAAGGCTTTGATGTTATTTCCGATTGCCTGGAGTCATTGCTTAATTCTAATTATCCAAGGACCGACCTTGCTGTTAACAGCAAGGTCGGTCCTTGCTTTAAAGACCGGATGATAATTGTTTTGGCGAGCGAAGAACGCGCGGGTAAAGAGGCGGAGGAGGTTTGCAGGCTTGCTTTTGAGAAGTATCACGATAAATTCGCGCATTTTCTGATAACGAAGCATCCGAAGAATCTCGAGAATGAAATTCCCGGCAAAGGTTCGAATATTGCTTGGGCAGCCGAAGAGACGAGAGTAAAAATTTTGGATGCCAATCGTATTAAATATGAAGATGTTATTGTTTCCGCTTTCGATATTGATACGCGCGTTTATTCGCAGTATTTTTTATGCATGGTATGGCATTTTTTGACGGCCGAACATCCATATCAATCTTCGTATCAACCTGTGCCCATTTACAATAATAATATTTGGGACGCGCCTTCTTTTTCCCGCGTGGTTGCCACCTCCGGCACCTTTTGGCAGATGATGCAGCAGGAGCGGCCTGAACGACTGGCCACTTTTTCTTCTCACTCGGTGAGTTTCAAAGCTCTTTATGATGTTGGTTATTGGCAGAAAAATATGGTCTCCGAAGATTCGCGTATTTTCTGGAATTGTTTGCTTTATTATGACGGCGATTATTCCGTTATTCCTCTTTCTTATCCTGTTTCCATGGATGCAAATCTTGCGCCAACTTTTTGGCAAACTGCAAAAAATGTTTATAAACAGCAAAGAAGATGGTGCTGGGGAACCGCTGAAAACGCAACTTATTTATTATTCGGTTTCCTAAAAAATAGGAAAATACCCCTAGCCAAAAGAATTCGGCTTGCCTTGGTTCAAATTGAGGGCTCGTGGTCTCTGGCAACAAATCCTCTGATAATTTTTTTCTTGGGATGGCTGCCGCTTTTTCTGGGCGGGTCGGAATTTAATACAAGTCTCATCGCCTATAATCTTCCGCGTGTTACCAGGAGCTTGATGATTATTGCCATGATGGGATTGATAGCTTCGGCGATTATTTCTACCTGGTTTTTACCTCCCAGACCCGCAAAATATCGCAAGACAAAATATTTCGCGATGATTCTTCAGTGGATTATGGTGCCCCTTACAATTCCTATCTTTGGCGCAATCCCAGGCCTTGATGCCCAAACCCGCCTGATGCTCGGCAAGTATATGGGCTTTTGGGTTACGCCGAAGCATAGAAAGTAGAGAGCAGGGCAGAGTAGAGGGTAGAATTTTTATTGTTTTCAAATTAGCCTAAAAATTAGACAAAATAGTGCGACCGCGCTATTTTGTCTAATTTTATTTTTGAGAAATTTTTTATAATTTGTTTTACTCCCGACCCCGTTAGAAGTTCAGCGATACGTTGATGATTTTCAGTAGAGCTACTGCGAATTCGCCTACGGCTTAGGTTGTCTTCTAAGGTATATTTAGATAAAAACTTCTAACGGGGTTTATTCAAAATGGATTTCGGAGTTTTGGGAGGAGAGTTTTTCGGCGAGAAGGGGATAGGAGATTAATTCGGGGTCGGACGCCAAAATATTTTGCGCTTCGGTTCGGGCGGCTTCAACCATCTTCAGATTTTTCAGAGCTTCCATACCGACATCGGAAATTCCCCATTGTTTTTTACCCGCAAGTTCTCCCGAGCCGCGGAATTTCAAGTCATATTCCGCCAATTCAAAGCCGTTTTTCGCTTCTTTCAGGAATTTGAGCCGGCTTAGGGCTTTTTGCGAATTCGATTCCGTAAAAACAAAACAATGAGATTGGTGGCAACTGCGCATTACTCTTCCTCTTAGCTGGTGAAGCTGGGCCAAGCCGAAACGTTCGGCGCCTTCTATAATAATGGCGGTTGCGTTAGGAACATCGACTCCGACTTCGATAACAGATGTCGCCACAAGAATTTTTGTTTTGCCATCTCTGAATTCGTTCATTATTTTTTCTTTTTCTTTTGCCGGCATCTGGCCGTGGATCATGGCAACTTTATATTCGGGAAATATTTTTTTCGATAATTTTTCGTATTCTGATTTTACCGACTTCATTGTTAGACTGATTAAGCTTTTACTATCAGTTTTCTCCGCTATGCGCGGACAAATGACATATGCCTGATGTTCGCCTTTTATTTCTTCACGGATAAATTCATAAGCCCTTTGACGCTGGGTCGGCGGAACTATTTCTGTGATGATGCTTTTTCTCTCCGGCGGCATCTCGTCGAGCAGTGTTAGGTCCAGGTCGCCGTAAACGGTTAAAGCGAGCGTGCGAGGAATTGGCGTGGCGGTCATTGAAAGAAGGTGCGGGGCGACGGATTTTTTCGCTAGTTTCTGGCGCTGGTTTGTTCCGAATCTGTGTTGTTCGTCAATTATTACGAAAGCAAGATTTTTGAATTTTACTTTTTCCTGAATTAAAGAATGAGTGCCGATTAATATCGGAATTTCACCGGAAGCGACCCATTTCAACAGTTGGCTTTTGGAAATGTGAGTCGCTTTGCCCGGATTTACTTTTGAAGGAAATTTCAGGCATTCGGAAGAAGTTACGAGGCCGATTTTTTTGCCGAACGGCTTGAAATATTCCGTGAACGTTTTGAAGTGCTGGCGAGCTAAGACTTCTGTCGGCGCCATGTAGGCAATTTGGTGGCCGGCTTTTACTGTGGCGAAAACGGCGGCGGCCGCCACCACTGTTTTTCCCGAGCCGACATCGCCTTCCAAAAGACGGGCCATAGGCGATTTTTTTTGAAAATCAGCCAAAATTCGGTTCACCGCTTCTTTTTGAGCATTAGTCAGGCCAAAAGAAAAATGAGAAAGAAATTCTTCTATGCTTTTTTGCTCCGTTTTAATAGTGAAACACGGTTGTTTGTCGTATTGCATTCTTTGTTTGATGCGGTAGAGTTGAATCGCAAAAACTTCTTCAAAGGCAAAACGTTTTCGGCTTGCTTCCGCATCTTTCAGCTTTTTCGGAGCGTGAATGCAAACGAGGGCGGTTTTTAAAGAGGGGAGATGATAGCGGCTTAGAATGAAATCGGGAATGGCATCTTCTAGGTTTCCGGACTCTTCCAGTATTTTTTTAAGAATTTTTCTGATGGCGAAACGGAACCAGCGCGAAGATAATCCTCGCGTTTCCGGATATATTGGAATCAATCCCCGATCTATTTTTATTGCATCGGGGTTTATTTTTTCGTAAACGGGATTGGCAATATAAAGCCCTTTTTTATTTTTTTGGATTTTCCCCGTGACGGCAACAGCGTCTTCGACTTTAAGCATTTTCGCGATATATGGCTGATGGAACCAGACAAGATTTATTTCTCCCGTGCCGTCGGAAAGCAATGCCTCGGCGATGGTCATTTTTTTCCGCCACGTTCTTTCTATTTTCGTTTTTAAAATTTTTCCGCTAATTGTCGCGCTTGTTCCCCCTATAAGGTCGGCAATAGCCGACGCGGCGGCGAACTTTTCGTATCTATTGGGAAAATGCCAAAGCAAATCCTTCACGGTTTTTATCCCGATGTTATTAAGGGCTCTTTTTTGAAATTCGCCGAGTTGCAACTCGTTTGTAAGCAAAGAATTTAAATCCATTTCCGCATACTTGTAATAATTATTTTCTATGCTAATATTCTAGAGAAAAGAACATTTAAAAACAAATTGAAATTCAGAATGTCAAATTAAGGAGGAAATTGGCATGTTTAAACCATCGGCAAAAGTCTGGATGAATAATCACCTCGTTCCGCTTGAAGAGGCAAAAGTTTCTGTTTGGGCTCATGGGATCCATTATGGAGATAACATTTTCGAAGGAATTAAAATCTACAAATGTATCGATGGCCGTTCGGCTATTTTCAGATTAAGGCCTCATGTGCGCCGCCTTTTTTTTTCCGCTTCGGCAATTGGTTTGAAAATTCCTTTTTCAATGATTGAGATTGAACAAGCGATTATAGACACAATTAAAGAAAACAATCTTGTGGAAGGTTACATTAGACCTCTTATAATTTCCGGCGAAGGAGACATTGGCCCTTGTCCTCACAACAATGTTATTCATACGGTAATCGGTATGGGGGAATGGGAGAGTTACTTTAATAAAGAAACTATCAGAACGAAAATTTCAAGATGGCGACGCGACCACCGAGTTATGCCCTTTTATGCGAAAGTCGCAGCTGATTATGTAAACGCCAAACTGGCGAAAATGGAGGCCGAGGCTTCCGGTTTTGATGACGCGATAGTCTTGGATTTGCATGATTACGTCATTGAGATGTCGGCTGCAAATATCTTTGTGGTAAAAGGCAGCGTGTTAATGACTCCTAGCCCGGACCAAGCCATCTTAAGAGGCATTACGAGAGACAGTATTATTCGTCTGGCCCGGGATATGGGCATCAAAGTAAAAGATGAAGCCATGATTAATAAAAATCTTTTGTACGATTCAGACGAAGCTTTTTCTTCTGGTACGGCCGCTGAAGTTACGCCGATTAAAACAGTGGCCGAAGAAGATGGGGAAGGAGATAAATACACAGACATAGAAGAAATGCCGATTGGCAAAGAATGTCCGGGCCCCATTACCAAAAAACTTCGAGAATTATTTTTGAAAGCGGCGAAGGGAGAAGTTCCCGAATATGCGAGAGAATGGTTGACATACGTGGATTAAAATCAAATCTCAAAAATAAAAAGCGGACTTTTCGGTCCGCTTTTTGCTATTTTACCCCGGACTCGTCAATTGAAAACGGGTTTGTTTTTTTCGTGTCAATGCTCGCTTTTACGCCGATGGGCAGAGTGATTTGAGGATAAAAATGGCCGAATGGAATGCCTTTTATAATCGGAAATTTATAATCACGGCAGATTTCCAAAATCATTTTACTGATAGTAAAAGATTTTTCTTTTTTCCAGTCATCGGTCGGGCCAAGCGTATCGCAACCCACAAGCTTTCCGATAACTATTCCGGAAATTTTGTTAAAAACTCCACAAAGCCGAAGATGCGTTAGGAAAAAATCGATATCTTCAATGGTTTGTTCAACTTCTTCCCAAAAAAATATTTTATTTTTCCAGTCCGGTTCGTATTTTGTCCCTAATAATGTTGTTAAAGCTTCAAGATTTCCACCAACCAGCGCTCCTTGCGCCCTTCCCTTTTTTAATATCTCTAACGAATGCCGTTTTCGCACTATGCCGATTGGCTTACTGTTCATTACCGCTTTGGAAAAATATTCAAGAGTATATTTATTTTTTCCGGAGAAACCGCGGGAAAATCCCGATTCTATATTAGGTCCGTGAAAAGTAACCAGCCCTGCCACTTTGTTAATGGCATTTATTAAAACGGTTATATCTGATAAACCCATGAACACCTTGGGATTTTTTCTTATTGAGTAATAGTCTATCAATTCAAGAAGCCTGTTGCTGGGCATACCTCCGGTGCCGCAGAAGATTCCTTTAATCTGGGGATTTTTGAACATTGCATTTAAGTCGGCGGCGCGTTCCTTATCGGTGCCGGCCATATACCCCCCGTGTTTTTTGAAAACATTTTTTCCCAAAACAACGCGAAACCCTAATTTTTTTAAGATTTCAACTCCGCGCAAAAATTTCTTTTTATAAATCACCGGCTCCGATGGCGAGATAATGCCGATTTCATCACCCTTTCGGAGCGCTCTGGGTTTTATTGTCCTCATTTTGAGTTTTTACCGCCACGGCGACGCCCAAAAGACTGTCGCCGGGAAAAGAAACTGCGTAATCGTTCAAGGCGATGATGTAGCAGTCTTTGGTGGCGAAAATTATTTCTTCTATTTTCCCCAAGACATTGGTTATTTTTGCGAGCGCGCTCCCTGTTTTTACGAACTGGCCTGGTTTTATGAGAAATTCAATAATTCCGCTTTCGCTGGATGTAATGTTTTCCACCAGTTCCAACCTTTCTTTCGTTTTAATTTTTATTTCCGAGTGAGAAGGTCCTGATTTTTTTTCTTTTACATCAATCATCTGAAAATGGTTGAGAATATTTTTGATGCCATTAACGCCTATCCTTACAAAGCGTTCGTCAATAATTTTCGGGCCTCCTAGTTCAACCGAAAAGGCGGGTATCTGGTTTCGGTTGACCAGAGCCGCAGTAAGGCTTTTGTCCACGTTATATTTTTTATAACCTTCGACGTCAATATCATACATTACGGTGATGCCGAATTTTTCCGCCAGCTCCCAGCTTTTTTCAATCGCTTCCTTTATTCCCGCTTTCGCGCCCATGGGTCTGTCGATAATAATGTAAGGAATGGATTTTTGGCTGTCGGCATGCAAATCCATCACCAAATCAGGCTTGGTTTCAACTATGCTGTTAAAAATCGCGTTGGTAATCCTTTCAGTGGTATTGCCGTTTGCGTCGCCGGGAAAATTCCTGTTGATGTCCTCATCGTCATAGGGATTTTCTCTCCGTATCATTTCAAATCCCATTGGATTAACGAGCGGCAAGGCGTAAATCGCCCCTTTCTTTAAGGAATTTCTTTTTAGATAATTGAAAATTCGCTGAATGACCTCTATGCCGCTTACTTCGTCTCCATGAGTGGCCGCGCAAAGCCAGACAATCGGCCCGGGCTCTTTGCCTCTTTCAATCAGAATCGGCAAACGTCTTTCGCTCAAATCAACTCCCCGAAAAATTGTGATATATTTTATTTCCATAATTCTTTTTTAATTTTCTCGGCGATTTCATTGAGCTCTTCCGGTGTTGCCGGTTTTGCTCTATTGGGGTCGAGTTCGTATCCTTTATTAATAGGGATGAGATGAACGTGAGCGTGCGGAACTTCGAAACCTTCAACCAAAATACCAATTCTACGCGACTTCACCGCATTTTTTATGGATTGCGATAATTTTTTCGCAGTTTGGAAAAGTTCGGAATAAAGCGGTTCTTCTATATCGAAGATATTATCGATATGTTTTTTTGGAACAAGAAGAGCGTGACCCGGATTTATGGGCTTCATATCCAAAAAAGCAAAAAACTTTTCGTCTTCGTAAATTTTAACGGAATCTATTTCGCCTCGGGTAATTTTACAAAAAATACAGCCATCCATAAGCATATTTTTATGGTTTAATTCTATCTTATTTTCGACAATTTTACAACTTTTCCCCTCAGTAGGAATCGAACCTACATCCCGAGCTCCGCAAGCTCGTATTCTATCCGTTGAACTATGAGGGGAGAACCTTAAAATCCCAAAAGGCGGCTGATGGTTTGCGCTATCGATTCTTCGGCCCG
>PFNV01000007.1 GCA_002792165.1 Candidatus Tagabacteria bacterium CG_4_10_14_0_2_um_filter_40_13 | reverse complement strand
TGCATAAAATTCGGCGGTGGCGGAACCCCAGAAGCAATCCCGCCTTCGCGGGATGCTATGGCGCAAAAAATCAGGCCAGTAAATTAATTAAATTAATTCAGTCATTGAACAATTCCATAGAATTGTCTTATCTGAAAAATTATCCTATAATATTATTATGAAAAGATGGACCGTAGTTTTTAGGGCTCTAGCCAATATTAACCGGTTAAAGACAATAAAAATGTTGGCTAGCGGTCGCAAGATGAATGTCGGCGATATCGCGGAAGATTTGGAGATTTCTTTTAAAGCCACCTCCAATCACCTTGCCATACTTAAAAATCTGGATGTTTTGGATGCGCAAGGCGTTGAGGGGCATGTTTTCTATTCTATAAATCTTCAAATGCCTAAAGATTTTCAAAAAATAATTGAAATTATTCTGAAGTAGTTATTGAACAATTCCATAGAATTGTTCAATAATAGAGCTAACCCCGAACAATTCTTGAGCAATTCTTTAACTAACTCAGTATATCAAGGCAAGAAAATATTTTGAAAATAAAATGGGAAAATTTTTGAAATAAAATAATCAATTTGCTAAAAATTTGAAATTTTCATAAGATTAAATTAAAAGGTATAAAGGTCGCAATAAAAATTTTTTATTTTTATTTTTATTCTTATGTTGGATAATCATATTTACAATTTATTTCTTCAGGCAACCGAAGAACACAAGAGTTTGTGGCGGATTAAAAACGAGTATAAAAAAGACGCCAGCAGTTGCGAAGTTTGCCGAATGTTTTGGGAGAAAGTAGAGAAAGGCAAAGAAGATTTTGCCAATGAACTGACCGAACTTATCAAAAACCATTTGAGGCAATAGGCTAAAAGGATAAAAAGTGAAAATGGGGTCAACTTTATTTTTTTAAATTTTTTTTAAATCAATTTTAGATAAAGTATTCAAAGGAGAATTAAATTATAGTTAAATAAAAATAAAAAAATAAAGTTATGGAAATGGATAAAATAAAAGAAGATATTCATAGGGCGTTGGAACGGATTGGGCTGGAGCGCGAAGTTTCTTTGGATGAAATTGAAAAAGAAATTTTTCAAGTAGGCTCTCCTTCCAAGCGAGCCATAAAATAAAGCGGTATTATAAAAAAACCGCGTTTGCGCGCGGTAGTTTTTATATCTACTATTTCCAGGCAAAAGAGATATTGGGATGCGTATTAATTAATTTATTGAGCGAATCAATGTCTTCTAACATTCGCAATGCTTCTGCAAATAAATGCTGGTCAGACATTTGATTGTGGTGGTATTTAATTCCTTTTGGCGCAGTATCGGCGCGTAGTATTACGTACAGTACAGTTCTTTGGTCCATAGCGTCTTTTGTGTTGCGTAACTCAATCCCCGCAATTTTTGCCATAAGTTCCGATTGTTTTATTCGTCTTATATCCAGATCTGGTACGGTCGTATTTTTAGCTCTCGCAAGAGCGCTTTCGTAATCTTTTTCCTTGATAATACCGCCCAGTTTTTGATACTGCTCGTAGCAGTTATTTTCTTTTTCAGCATCTTGCACGTTATTACCCCTTCTAAAAGAACTTTCTTCAATGGTCCAATATTATTATATCAGTTCAATTAAGAAATAACAGAAGTTTTTGTAGTGGGTAGCGCGGTGAGGTAAATTGGATGTTCGGCCGTACAACCGTGCTACAATTAATCTTATGCAAAGTCTTCTTTCCAAGCCGTTTACGCTCGCCGCAATATTAGCGATGCTGGCGCTTATCGGATACGGCGGATACCGCCACAGTCTTACTGTTAATGAATTTCAAGAGGCTAAACAAAATTTTTCGGAAAACAAAGCGGAATTTGAAAACAGAATAAAATCGCTTGAAGATGAAATTACCCAAGCCAAAATAGAAAATAACGGACTTACGGATGAGCTTACTAACGAGAAAGTTAAAAATAATTTTCTTGAGGAACAAGTTAGGGGATTCAGCAGTACTATCAGCATTCTTGAAAATTTGAATAAAACAGATAGGGAACTTTTAAAAAAATATTCAAAAACATATTTCCTTAACGAGAATTATAAACCGTCGAGCCTTACCGATATTGACTCAAAATATCTTTTCAAAAAAGACGAAGTTGCCCAGATTCATTCCGGCGTTTGGCCGTTTTTGAAAAAGATGCTTGAATCGGCGGATGCGGACAATACGCCTCTCCAGATTATTTCGTCATACCGGTCATTCGGAACACAGGCAAATCTTAAATCGGGATATATAATGACATATGGAGCGGGAACCGCGAATCAATTTTCGGCGGACCAGGGATATTCGGAGCATCAGCTTGGCACGGCTGTTGATTTTACCACCCCAAGTTTAGGCGCGTCATTTGTGAAATTCGAATCGGCAGCCGCGTATAAGTGGCTGAACGAAAATGCGCATAAATATGGATTTATCATTTCATACCCCAAACAAAATACATATTACCGGTTTGAGCCGTGGCACTGGCGTTTTGTCGGCGTTGATCTCGCCGCTATTTTGTATTCCAATAATAAATATTTTTACGACTTGGACCAGCGCGTGATAGACTTGTATCTTATTTCTCTTTTTAAGTAAACCCTTGACGAAATCTGCCAATATGTTAGTGTTAATAAACTCAGAGACGAGGTCGCGTTTCTTGATAAGCTTAAGAATTAATAGAAAAATATGACAGGAACTATCAAAACACTTGTTGCAGACAGAGGATTTGGATTCATTGCTCGCGAAGGCGAAACAAAGGATCTTTTCTTTCACTCAAAAGATTTGAGTGGCGTGACATTTGATGAATTGAATATAGGCGATGCCGTTACTTTCGAGGTTGTTGAGGGCGACAAAGGCCCTGCTGCCAAAAATGTAGCGCGCGCTTAAGACTTCAGTTTTACAAAAAAACCATCGTGTAAAAGCGGCGGTTTTTTGCTAGAATAATTTTATGCACATATCGGTTCTTTGAGAATTTAAATGGGAGGTAAGATTGGTGAAAAGATTAATTTTACCCTTGATTATTTTCGCGCTTGTTTTCGCGGGCATAGCGTATTTTTGGCGGTTGAATTCGCCGGTAAAAGATGAAGAACTGCCAACTTATAAAATGGTTCAGAAGCTGGACGCTTTATTAAATAGAGCTCCTTACAACCCTGACGATTACAAAAGCGGTATTTTCGATTGCTCCAATGAATCCGCGTTATTATATGATTTTTTAACAGCTCATGGTTATAATTGCACTGCTGTAATAGGAGTGAAATTTGACCGGAAATTGTTTTCGGTTGTGTTCCACGCATGGGTTATTGCCGAGAAAGAGGGGAAAAAAATGTGGGTTGATGCTTCTATGAAAGAAGTAATGTACCAGAAATATTTCAAAAATTATTTTGCGTTAGCGCATTTCAAGTCGCTTCTGATGTTACAAATTCTTGCCACGCTATGTTTTTTCCCAAACGAATGGAATTATTGAAAATAGCACCGGGGTTGCGGGAATATTTTTGGGCTGGCCCACTCTTTGTATCTCGCCTGATTTGCGGGTACCCAAAATAATAAGTTAAAAAAAATCCCGTAAGCCTCGGCTAACGGGATTTTTTGTTTATTATGAATTTTTTATTTCTTGGGACAATCTTTCCACTTCGCGGCGATAAGCCCTGGCAAGTTTTTCGTGGAATTTTTTGGAAATTGTTCTATTCCTTCTGACATATGTTTGGATGTTAACATATCCTTTTAAAATTAACAATAATGGGGTAAAATTAAATTAATGTTGACTAAAGTAACTTTTTTCAGTAATTTTTTCGAAGATATTTTTAAAAGCGTCACAACTTTAAGTAGCCTCAATTTTTTGGATATTTTTATTATCGCGCTTCTGATTTATATAACCATCAAGCTGCTCCGTGAAACTCATTCAATTTCCGTTGTCGCCGG
>PFNV01000011.1:9762-24102 GCA_002792165.1 Candidatus Tagabacteria bacterium CG_4_10_14_0_2_um_filter_40_13 | reverse complement strand
TCATTTCCGGAACAGATTCCATTCTCAGTTTTATAGGCTCTGAACTATCTAACGCGATATTAAGATATATACTATCTGTTATTTCAAAGTGATTACCTTCTCCCTCAATGACGCCGTAAGAAGGATGTTCTGGGGGCAAATCGAGAATTTCTTCGGCATTAATGATATTAAAAAATCCAAAATTAATAATCAAAAAAATGGCAATGAATAATAATTTTTTTGCTCTGGGCTTTGATGGCAAAACAATATCGTAATTCATGTTTTTTTACTAAAATTAATTACCTTGAATAAAACTCAATAATTGCGTTTAAATTTGTTTTTATTTCAAAATCTTGCGCTTGGGGTTTTCCGGCAATCTTCCCTTCTTTTTTGCTTTTATCCATTTCCAGCCAGACCGGTGGCTGATATTTTTTTAAATAGATATCCGTATTTTGAAAAACTTTTTTTGCGGCGCTTTGGGGACGAATGGCTATTTTATCGCCGACTTTCAATCGATATGAAGGAATATTCACTTTTCTGCCATTAACTATAATGTGGCCGTGATTAACTATTTGCCTGGCTATGCTTCTTGATTTTACCAATCCGAGCCGATAAACGACATTATCGAGACGCAATTCCAAAATTTCAGCGAGGCGCGAAATAATATCGGCGCTTTTTCCTTTTAACGCTTCCTGAATGTAATTCTTAAATTGGCGTTCGCGTAAAATATAAAGAAATTTCAATTTCTGTTTTTCGGCCAACTGGAAACCGTATTCGGATTTAGATCTTCGCGGCCGTTTGCCGAAACTGCTTTTTTTAACTCCGGGCGGATAAGATTTGCGCGTTAAAGGACATTTAGGAGTATAGCATTTTTCCTCTTTTAGAAAAAGTTTTTCTGTCGCTCTCCGGCAAATTTTGCATTTTGAATTGGTAATCATGCTAAAATTTATTTTTGTTAAACATCACACCCTTCTCCGCTTGGGCGGCCGCGGACCGTTATGCGGGACGGGCGTAATGTCGCGGATAAACATAAAATCAATGCCTTTTGCTGCAAAAGAACGAATTGCCGATTCTCTGCCCGCGCCCACTCCCTTTATCATTACCCCTACCTCTTTGATACCTATCATTTTTGCCTTATCTGCCATCAATTCCGCAACCTTAGAAGCGGCGAAAGGAGTTCCTTTTTTGGCGCCCTTAAAACCAAGAGCGCCGGCGGAAGAAGAAAGAATGACATCCCCTTTTTCGTCGGTTAATGATAAAATCGTATTGTTGTAGGTAGATTGAATATATAACCTTCCGCTCGTAAGCTTTTTCTTCGGCAAATGCTCCATTGAACGGCTGGTCAAACCCTGATCGACATTTCCACCTGCTTTTTTAATAATGCGCTTTTTACCCATGTTCTAAATTTTATGTTTTCTCTAATTTTCTTCTGCCGCTGATGGCTGTCCGTCTTACATTGCCGCGCCTTGTTCTTGAATTTGTTTTCGTGCGCTGGCCTCTCGCCGGCAAACCTTTGCTGTGTCTGCTGCCCCGATAACATTTTATATCGCGTAATCTTTTTATATTCATCATCACTTGTCTGCGAAGTTCTCCTTCAACGACGCGTTTTTCAACCGTTTCCCTCAAAAGAATTACTTCGGCCGGCGTCAGATCTTTTACTTTTTTATTTCGGGGAATATTTATTTGATCTAAAATTTTTTGCGCCGAAGAAACGCCTACGCCATACAAATAACTTAGCGCTATCTCAAGATTTTTATTATCCGGAATATTTGCTCCCGCTATACGCATATGATAAATTTAGCCTTGCCTTTGTTTGTGCTTGGGATTTTTCCTGCAAATAACATAAACTCGACCTTTTCGTCGAATCATTTTGCAATTTTTACACCTTGTTTTAACTGAGGCTCGTACTCGCATGCCAAAATTATATGAACGTTAGCGAATAATAAAGCGGGAGCAAATTCCTTTATAATCTTTGGGTGATTCTGCCCTTGTCTTCGCTATAAGGATTAAGCTCCACCCGTACTTTATTGCCGACAAAAACCCTAATGTGATATAGGCGCATTTTACCCGCCAAATGGGCCATAATTTCCGGTCCTCCCTCAAGGAGTACCCGAAACGTTGTATTTGGTAGCGCTTCTATAACGGTTCCTGTAACAATTTCCCTTTTTTCTTTACTGTCTGGCATTATTTAAATTATAAAAGATATATTAACAGAATTGATGTCATACAGTCAAGAGCCGAATACCTGCCAGATTGAAATAGTGGTTCGTTTCCAAATTACCTAAAGGACTATCTTTTAATATCTTCTTAATGATGATTTGAGCGGCGTCTTTGGGAACATTTTTCCACCAACTAGGTTTAAAGATGATTTTTGCCTTTTCTATCGCGGGATACTTCGGAAAAACATTTTGGGGATTTTGACTTTCTTTTATTAAATCGGCTTTAATGCCGTCTTCGTCAATTTTCCAGGAAAAATGAGCTTGATCTTTAAGGCTGAAGGTAATGGCTGTTGCGGTAAAATTTTTCAATTCGAAATCTAATTTATCCAAATTAAGAATTTCTATTTGAGGAGCGGCATCCTTACCCAAATATTTTTCTCCGAGCGCCCGGTTGACATCCGATTTTTTCAGAAGAAAGCCGAAAAAAACCGCGCTTTCTTTAAGATCAATTTGATTACCTTCGTCGCCGACTTTCGGTTTATTTTTTTGTTCATCGAAAACAATCTGTTTCGCGTTTTCGTAAAGCAAAAAGCTTTCCGGCTTCGGATTGGCGCCCATTTTCAAAAGGTAATCATTAACTTTTTCTTTCATAGAAATTCTGATATCTTCAATGGCTTTTATGTCTTTTTCGGCAATAATAGCGATTTCGCCTATAAACCCTCCTTTCATTTCGGTTTTGGAACGGCCGTAAATTTTTTCGCGCTTTTCGGGATCTTTAAATCCGGGGAGTGTAAAATCAGTAAGGCCGATGTTGTATTCTTCTCCCGGTTTATCCGCGAAAACGGTCGTTTCGATTTCACTTGTCGTTACTTTTCCTCCTTCCACTTTCGCGCCCGGCACAACAATCGTCTTGGGGAGGCGGTAGATTTTTCCATCCGGCGTCTCTAGCCGCGTATCTTTAATTAAAGTTTGAGGTTGTGAGCTGTAAGAATTGTAAAGTACCGCTTGGCCGCTGGATTTTTTGCTTACTTGCTTAACTCCCGTAAATTTATAAGTATCTTTTTCTTCGCGGCTTATTTGCATCATTTCAAGGGGTAATTCGTCTTTCTTCGGCTCAATAGATGCTTGAAAAACAACATCGATATCAACAAATTGCTGGCGTGGCGTGATTTCCACGGTAACCGACGAGAAATTTTTCAAGACAATAAAGCTGCCGGCGACCAAAACAAGAATTGTGATGATCGCAATCGTCCATTTCAATTTTCGGTTCGAACGATGAAAGGCGATACCGGAAACGCGCGGAAGACGGAAACAAAACAAAGTTCTGAAAATTCTCTTGCGGGGTTTTTCTTCCTTCTTGTCTTTTTTATCGCTTTCATCTCCTTTATCGGGCGGTTGATTTTTTTTGGGCAAAAGAACAGCTTGTTTTTTAATAATGATTATGTCTTGAATTAAAGATTTTGCCATGGCTGTTTTTCTAAAAATAATTTATCTGCGTAAAGAGATGAAATCATTAATGAAATATCCTTGTCCTCGCTAAATCCTTTTCTGAAAATAAAACGGCTTTTAAAAGCTTCCGGTAGAAGAAATCGACTCGTAAACGGCTGTTCCTTCGCGCAAGTCGCGAAATCTTTTATTGCCAGCGCGCCTTTACCTCCGATAAAAAGAAGGTCTGATGGAAGATAAGAAAATTCCGCCGAATTTTTAACGGCATCTTTAAAAAATTGGCACCATTTTCCTGATGCGTCCTCTATAATCTTTCGGACTTTTTCTTTGGTTCCGGCGTGAAGAGCATCTCTTATATATTGGCTCAAAAGAACGGATGATTCCGCGAGTGAAAAATTAAATGCGCTCGCGATCCTTCTTACTAAAATATTCTCGCCGAAAGGAAAAGAAATAACTTCCTCCAAAATTCCGTCTTTTATCTTCATTAAATCGGTAATTTCACCGCTTATATCGATTACAAGCAGATCTCTGCTGATATCAACTATATCTTTTAATGTATTGAACGCGACAAAAGGAAAACTGCGGAAAAGAAGGGGCATTGCGCCAAAGCTATGGGCGATGCATTCCCTAAGTCGATCCTGAATGACCTTAATTCCAAGGCTCATATGAAGAGATATTTCCGCGCTAAGAGCATGTTTTCCGATTGGTTTCTTGATTTGATAACCATTCAAATTAATCTTCATTTCTTCCTGTTCAAGAATTTCCACGGGCTGATGTTCTGTTTCCCATTTCTTTTTGAAAGACTCAATCTCATCGACAACAATCTCTTCCAATATTTTTTCGGTTATTTCAAAAGGCTTCGGTTTGCTGAAACGGATAACTTTATTTTGGGAAATATAATAAGGAGAAGAAAAAATAATTATTGTCGCATCGGGCCTTTTCCAGTCTTTGGGCATTCTTCTTTTTAAAGCGGCGATCGTTCTTTCAAAGGTTTTATGCAGGGACCGCTGAATTTTTTGGAAATCGAGATCGGACAAAAAATCAGTGGAAAATCTGGCACTGGTTAAAACTTCGGGAAGCTTGTTGGGATGATGCTGAAACAGAATTCCGCCGACAGAAGAACTGCCAATATCAAATACGGCAACTGTAAGTTCACGTTGTAAGCGGCTAAAAGGCCACATAAGTATATTATACTGGAAATCAAAGACAAAAGAAACAAAAAAATCCCCATCTTTCTAAGGGTTACCCTTAGAAAGTTAGGACAAAACGGCTTTAATCCTTCGTACGCCGGCGGAACTGGATTCTTCTTTGATGATTTTAAACTTTCCTAAAAGGCCGGTGCGCTCTACGTGCGGTCCGCCGCAAATTTCCCGACTGAAAGGAGATTCCGAGCTTGCCTGCGAGGAATTATCCTTTATCGTATAAACTTTTACCCTTTCTCCATATTTAGATTCGAACACGCCCATGGCTCCCTGTTTTTTCGCCTCTTCGAGGCTCATTTCTTCCATTTTAACCGGCAAATCTTCCTGAATTTTTTCGTTTACCGCATCTTCAACTAGTTTTATTTGTTCCGACGTCATTTTTTCCGGATGAGAAAAATCAAAACGCAAACGCTCACCGGTAATATTAGAACCCTTTTGAGACACATGTTTTCCTAAAACTTTTCTCAATGCCGCCAGCATCAAATGCGCCGCAGTATGATATTTAATCACTTGTTCCGAATGGTCGGCCAAACCGGATTTAAACATTCCAACCGAAGCGGTCCGGGAAAGTTGTTGATGCTTTTGAAATTCTCTGTTAAAAACATCTTCATCTACAATATGCCCGCTTTTCTTGGCTAAATCTTTAATAATGTCAATCGTTAATCCGAATGTTTGATGAAAATAAAAAGCGTCATGGATAATCTTCACAGCATGGAATTTATATGCTTTCCCGGGCGTAATGGCTTCCACTCTCATTTCTGGATATTTTTTAAAAAATTCATTTAATCCTTTTTCTATTATTTTATTAAATTCATTCACCTCTTCCTTGATTTCTTTGATTATTTTGTCTTTATTAATCGGCAGTTCTTTATAAAAATTATAATAATTTATTGCCCTCTCAACCCTCGAAATTAATGACTCTAACGGTATGGAATTAATTTTACAAATAACAACAATGCGACGAATCAATCTTCTTAAAATGTAGCCGGCGCCTTTATTAGATGGTTTAATGCCATCTGCTATCAAAAACATACTTCCCCTTAAATGGTCTGCAATTATTCGTCCATCTCTACCCAAAAAAGTAAAAAAATTGAAAGGTTGAAATAAATCAGTGTCAAAAACATTATTTTTACCTTGCGACACCATTGCTAACCGTTCCAAGCCCATGCCCGTATCTACGCCCGGCGTTTTAAGCAGAGAATATTTTCCATTTGCGTCTTTGTAATATTCATTAAAAACTAAATTCCAAATTTCGACGTTATTTACGTAAATTTCGGTAGTGGGACCGCAAGGGCCTTCGCTGCCCGTCGGCCCCCAAAAATTATCAGTCTTTCCCGCTTTTACAATTTTCAAAGACGGGTCAATAGATTTCCATATTTTTTCCGAGTCCCTGTCTTCGGATATTCCGTCGGCGCTATCGTCCTTAAACACGCTTACATAATCAATCTTCAATCCCATTTCCTTTGTAATAAATTCATGCGCATATTTGATGGCTTCTTCTTTGAAATATCCTCCGAAACTGAAATTGCCGAGCATTTCAAAAAAACTCAGATGGGATTCATCGCCGATAGAATCTAAATCGGAGGTGCGAAAACATTTTTGCACGGAAGTCACATTTTCTCCATACGGAGATTTTTCATTCAAATAATATGATTTAAACTGTTGCATACCCGCGCTCGTCAAAAGAACCGATGGGTCGCTCGGCACCAGCGAAGAAGAAGGCACAATCATATGCCCTTTTTCCCTAAAAAATTCCAGATATTTTTTCCTGAGTTCTTGGGATGTCATTAATATAAAGTGTATAAAAAACTCGGGCTTTTATCAAATAATAACTCCGCCGCCGAGCATCTGCCTGCCGCTATATAAAACCAAAGATTGCCCTGAAGTTACGGCGCGCTGTGGCGTATTAAAATGGAAAGTTGCCGAATTACCGCTGATAACAACAAGGCGGCATTCTTGCAAAAGTTGACGGTATCTGATGCGAGCCGAATATTTTTTATTCAAAGCCGGCGCATTGCTAATCCAATTCGTTTCATTTATAATCACTTCCTTTTTGTAAAATTTCTTCTCGTCTTTTTTCTCCGCTACGGTTAAAATATTGTTTTTTAAATCTTTCTCAACAACGTAGTAAGGCGTTTTGCCGGAAACGCGAAGGCCATGCCTTTGCCCGATTGTATAAAAATGACTGCCGTCGTGCTTACCGATAACTTTTCCGTATGATGCGCGGATTTCGCCTTCTTTTTTTGGAATAATTTTTCTTAAAAACGACGCGAAATCAATATTTCCGACAAAACATAGTCCCTGACTGTCTTTTTTCTCGGCCACGTGCAATCCGAATTTTCTCGCCATCTGTCTTATCTCCGGTTTCGTATAATCGCCTATCGGAAATAAGCAATGTTTCAATTGCCCTTGCGTCAAAGTCCACAAAAAATACGATTGGTCTTTATTTTTATCCTTCGCCTGTAAAAGTTTTAGGAAGTGAGCCCGCTCTGAAATTTTTGCTTGGTGGGCGGGCGGGTAAGTCTTGCAAAAATTTAGAGCGGGCGAACGACGAACATAATGCCCTGTGGCGATATAATCCGCTCCCCTTTTCAAAGATTCTTTCAGAAACAAACCGAACTTGATGTATTTATTGCACATTACATCGGGATTCGGAGTTTTATTCGCGGAATATTCCCTTCTCATATACGCTATAATCTCTTTTTCGTATTCTTTTGAAAAATCATAAGTCAAAAAAGGAATGTTTAATTTCGCCGCCGCCCTTATCGCGTCCCTTCTTTCTTCTTTCCATCCGCAAACTCCTCCTTCCGGATACCAACCCTTCATAAAAACGCCGGTAATATCAAATCCTCGCTTTTTTAAAAGCGCCGCTGCCACCGAAGAATCCACGCCACCTGACATTGCCACATAAACCTTTCGACTTCGCCCGGGACAAGCTTTTTTGTTTTTGCAGTTTTTCATAAAATCAAAATAACATATTTCTTGATATTAGTCACAAATTCTGCTAGTATGAAATCTGAAATCGGCACTTTGTCCCGACGCTTCATTAATAGTTCTTTAAAAATAAAGAAGTCGGGATCCCGACTTGACGTCGGGAAAAAATCCAAAAAGGAGGCGCTAATATGGACCAGGAAATGCGTGAAGAAAATGTGCCTTTTCCCGGCAAACTAAAAATTTTCAGCGGACCGGCAAATTACCAGTTGGCTAAAGAAATAGCAGATTGCCTGATTTTACCTCTTGGCAAGGTTCGCCTTGGAAGGCATGCCGATAGAGAGTTTGATTTGAAATATGAAGAAAGTATCCGCGGAACAGATATTTTTATTATCCAGCCAACGAATCAGCCCGATAGCCATCTGTTTGAGCTTTTATCAATGATCCGAACGGCAAGAGATGCTTCTGCCGGCAGAATTACGGCTGTCATTCCCTATTACGGCTATGCCCGCTCTGACAGAAAAAATTTACCAAGAACTCCGATTAACGCAAAACTTGTGGCAGATCTCATCACTAGAGCCGGAGCAAATAGGATTTTGGCAGTAGATTTCCATGCCGCTCAAATTCAAGGATTTTTTGACATCACGGTTGACCATCTTTTTGCCAAACCGGTTTTCATAAATACACTCAGAGAATTTTATAAAGAAGAAATAGCGAAAGGAGAACTCATTGTTGTTGCTCCTGACGGCGGCGCGACGAACAATGCCCGCGCCTACGCGAAAAAACTCGGCAATGCTCCTATAGCGATTATTGACAAGCGTCGGTTAGAACCCAACAAAAATGAAGTTTTAAGCATTATCGGAGCGGAAAAAATTCCCGGAAAAACGGCTTTAGAAATAGACGACCTTGCGGATACTGGCGGTACTTTGGTAAAAGGAGCTATCGCTCTTATGGAAGCCGATGCAAAGAAAGTCGATGCCGCATGCACTCATCCTGTATTTTCAGAACCGTTTTTTAAAAATATAGCAAATTCGGTAATTTCAAATTTTTTTGTTTCAAATACCATTGAAATACCTCCGGAAAAATTACTGGATAAAATAAAAGTGATTTCAATTGCTCCTCTTTTAGCGGAGGCAATTAAAGAAATTCATAATAACGGCAGCGTAAGCCAACTTTTCTGAATAAAAAATAACCCCGCCCTGAGTTTATCGAATGGGCGGGGTTTTAATTTTTATTTCAGATACTTCTGTTTTTTTTGCAACATGTTCCTCAAATGTTTTGCTGTAATAAATATTTCCCTTTTTATCGGAAAGATAATACCAATATTGGGATTGTTCAGAAAAAATTGCCGCTTTGATGGCATCAAGGCCGGGATTACAAATCGGCGTAGGCGGCAAACCAAGATGTTTATAAGTATTGTAAGGGCTATTAATCTTCAAATCGTAAGTGGTAAGTTCGAAAGTATTTTTATTAAGAACATAATCGAGCGTGGCATCAACCTGTAAAAGTATTTTTTTATCCAGACGCTTCCAAAGAATGCCGGAAATTATTTTTCGGTCTTCGGTTTTGGCTGCCTCTTTCTCAAGCAAGGACGCCATCGTCAAAATCTGATGAAAATTTCTTTTACTATTTGCGATATCCGCCTCCAAATCAACGGTTTTGTTTTTCAAATTTTCCGTCATTTTTGTAATCGCGTCCGCGGAAGTATTATCGGCCAGAAAAAAATAAGTGTCGGGAAAAAGATAGCCCTCAAGCTCTTTATCTTTTATCTCGAAATTTTTGAATCCTGCGCCGCCAAATATCCGATTAATATCTTTGATTGTCGAACCTTCCGGCACCGTTATTTTTATCGTCGGAATGCCATGATCGCCCTTAATCAATCTCTGCATCAGGCCGATCAAGGAAAGTCTTTTTTCGAAAATATATTTACCGGCTTTGATGTCTTTTTCGTGTCCGGAATATCGCATTAAATAATCAAATAATGTCCGGTGGCGAACTAATTTCTCCGTCTCAAATTTGACTGCCACTTCTTTTAAAGTTGCTCCATTTTCAACAGCGATAATTTTATTTACCGGAAATTCAGATGGCGCGGAAATCGCGAAAAGAAAAATAAGCAAAAGAATGGCCGCTGCGGGAAAAAATATTTTAAAAACTTTAATAAGTTTGCTGTTTATCATTGTAATTGAGGATGATTTTCCACAAAAGGAACGAACGCGAATCCCGGGTATTCTTTTTCTTCAAAATTATCATTATCTTTTTTAATAAAAAGCCAGATGGAGCCGCCGATAGGCACCACTATTTTCCCGCCAATTTTCAGCTGGTCTTTCCATGCCTGAGGTACCTTTTCATTCAATGCCGCGGCGGCGATAATTTTATCAAAAGGCGCTTCTTGAGGAAAACCTCCCGATGCGTCGCCGCAAATCCATTCCACAATCTCCTTTTCTATAAAACTGAATTTTTCCAAATTTTTTTTGCCGAATTTGCAAAGTTCGGGAACAATTTCCATTGCAAACACTTTGCCATAAGCCGAACCGCTACTTACAATGTGAGCCAGAAGAGCTGTTTGCCAACCGCTTCCCGCGCCGATATCCAAAATTTTCTCGCCCGGTTTCGGCTCCAAAAGTTCCAGCATAAAAGCGACCGTATAAGGCTGGGATATAGTTTGCCCTCCCTGAATAGACAAGGCTTCATCGACATGAGCGAAACATTTCATATCTTCCGGCGTAAAATGTTCGCGATCAATATTTTTGAATGCGTCAATAATCGCCGGTGTTTTCAAAACGCCGATTTCCAATAAGTGGCTGATAAGCGAATTCAAATCTGCGCATGGCATAATTTATATTAAATCATTTTTTGCGCAAAATAAAAAGACCTCGCTTCAGGCAAGGTCTTTAAAATTTATTATTATTTGGAAGCTTTCGCTTGAACCTGAAAAATTTGACGTTTCTTTATCGGTTCAAAAGGAATATATTTAGGGATGATTCTGGTGATATTTTCATACTCATCCATATTTACTTCAACCACCCAAATTCCCAACGAAGGAGTATAGCCCTTAGCTTCAATATATTTTGTCTTATCCTGAAGGCAAGGGACGAGAAAACCGGCAACTCCCTTATAAAGCATGAATAAGGAAACATGGAGGTGTCCGCATAAAATTACTTTCGCTTCCCCCAATAATTCCATGTCGGAAACCATATTTTCAATCAGTTTTTGCGGACGATAGGAACGGCCGTAAGGAATACCACCCGAAGGATGGTCAAGGCAGAATTTTATGCCGTTAATGTCGACGATGCCGCGGCTTCCGCTGATTCCATCCAATGTCTCAAGGGCGACCAAATCCAATCCCCTCTCCGCTTTAGCAAGCCGGACAAAATTACTGACTATATCGTATCCGCATTTATCAAGGAAAATTTTCTCATGAGAACTTCCCATAATGATATATGTGGGAATTTTTGACGCGGGCCATATTTCAAGACCGTGGTCCCGTTGAGCATCAGCTCCGATATAAGCAAGTTCCCGCACTTGTCCTTTATAGGAATCTTCTCCCTCAAAGACGTCGCCGGAATGCAAGACAGCATCGACTTGCTCCGCTTGAGCGATTTCGTAAGCTTCTTTAATCAAATCGGGTCTTTCATATTTATGACCAAGGTGCGTGTCGGACATATCGACTGTCTTGGCTTTTCTTGTTTTGGGTTTTTCCGCGGCAGATTTTCCCGGGAAAAACTGAGATATATATGCATCCAGCGGTTTAAATTCTTCCTGAAGTTTCCTCTGCCAATGGTATGCTTTGGAAGCATCGTCAAAAACAACATTGATTTTTTTCTCGTTCAATCTTTTGACAATATCCTCGACATGGTCTTCGCCAATTTTCAATCGGCGGGAGATAGAACCTTTTCTGCGCGGTTTGTCTTCAAGTAAATTCAACAGTTCCTGCTCTTCTTTGTCTAAGGATTTATCGGCTAATTCTTCGATCGGAAGCAAATAATCATTGTCCTTGAAATAAGCAGTCATATTGTAAAATTTGCAAAGCGGCGGACTTTTCAGATATCCTTCGTCATTAAGTTCGAAACAAACAACAACGCACCCTAAAACATGGGAACCGCCTCGTTTTTTGCTTACTGCCAAGGAATTTGGAATCCGATGAAGCGCGGGAATAGCGACTTTGTCAAAATCGTTAATTCTCGATTGCTTGAGCGGAAAACGCCTCGGGTCAAGAATAACCGTTTGTGTTCCGCCGATAAGAATCATCTGCAAGGGATCGGAATGTTCAAAAACATAATATTCCGCCTCCTGAAGATTTTCACTTAATCCTTGCACCGTATAACTTTTTGTATAAGGAGTGCTTCCGCTGGCGCACATCACGCCAAATTTCACTCCTTCTTTCTTGCCGATTGAAAAAGTTGTTTTCAAGTCGTCCTTACAGCTCAAATCTTTTCTTGCTGTGCTTTTGGCAAGGGCTTCCCCTATATTAATGCCTTCTTCTCCGCCTTCCCAGCTTAAATCTCTGGGTCCATTTATAAAAGTGGTCTTAAAAGAAGCTCTCGGAATGTGTTTAATCGCGTAATCCAACTGTTCATCGACCGTCACAAGAAAATAATCTTTTTCTTTCCCTTTTTGGGGCTTTCCGGCGACAATATTTCCGGCGATTACCGCGAAGAAAACTCCTTCTTCTTCGCCAATTTTATACGCGGTTTGAAGTAGCGTTGGCTGTTGGGTTTTTAATCCGAAGCAGATATCTGAAACAAACAGCACTTTAATGATATTACTTGTGATCTTGGCTGGCTTCTCTCTTTTTTCCTTATCGGGAGACGGTTCGGAAACCAAAGAAACAACAGTTTCTTTCGAATTTTTTTTAATTTCAATATTATAGCCGAGTTCGGCGAATTTATCCCTTATCGGGAAAATTTCCTCCTTGGGAACGTCCAGCGCATCGGAAATTTCTTTCAATGTTTTCGGGCCGTCTTTTAAAATCTCCGGCAATTTTCTTTCTTTTTTGCTAAAGATTAATGGCTCCTTCTTTTCAAAATGTTTTATCCAGTCTTTATGCTTACGGGCATGAGATTCGATGGAACACCAGGTCCTTTTCAGGAAAGCTTTCTTGGATTTTTCTTTCAATTCCGTAAAAGATTTGCAAATTTTGCACAAATTTTCAAGCCGCTCTTTTTCTTTCTTGCTCCAGATTTTTTTCCCATTTTTTGTTTTTTCCATTTCCGGCCTCCATAAGCAGAAATTTTCAAAGTTCTTTTTATTTTCTTTAAATATAACAAGTGTGGAAATTTTTGCAAAAAATTTTACATTGACAAAATCCGGGATTTATCCTCGGATTTTGTGATAGCTGGATATTCGTTTTTTTAAATGAATTTTTTTATTTTTTCGGCGTTGCGTTATATTCCTCGCAGGGAGGAAATCCTGCCTGAGAACTGGTTGCTCCTGCTGGAATCAATTGATTGATAACGCAATTTTGCGGGTTTTGAGGAGCGCAAGAACCATACGTTGCGTAAAAATATACGCCTCTGCCGACATAAAAAGTCGTGATTGAAAACACAATCACGAAAATCCAACTCAAAATTTCGAACCGCCGAAAAACAAAACCTCCGATTCTTTCGTTTTTTTTCAAAAACCACGAAGAAACCCCCGTTTTAAGTTTTTGATCGAATCCGGCTTGGCATGGCCGCAAGGTAATGCGCCGAAAAACGCATTCAAACGCTTCTTTGGCAAGAATGCGGTATTTAAGACTGAAAATGCTCAAGACGGCAAGAACTACAAGCGCGATTAAACAAGGCATTGAAAATTTAGGCTAGCTTAATAATTTTTCTGATTGATTCGACAAAATATTCCGCCTCAGATTCTGTGTTGTAAAAATAAACCGAAGCGCGGACTGAATCATTGATATTGCGGCTATTGTACCATGAATGAACGCAGTGTCTGCCGGAACGCGTCATAATATTATATGTTTTATCCAATAAAAGGCTTATTTCATGCGAAGCCATCTTTTGATGGTAAAAATTAATGATTCCGCTTCTCAACTCAGAATTTGCCGGTCCGATGATTTTTATCTGAGGTAAATCCTTAAATCCTTCGCTGATAATCCGGTTCAATTTTTGCTCCTGTGATTTTATGTTCTCGAATCCGACATTTTTGAGATATTTAACGGCCTCTCCGAAACCGATTATTCCCGCGTAATCCTGAAGCCCGGCTTCGAACTTTAGGGGCGCTTCTAATAATTTATGGCTTTCGTAAGTCGAGTCCTCGACGGTTCCGCCGCCTACAATAAGTGGCCGTAATTTTTCCGCCGATTTCTTTTTAATATAGACCGCGCCCATACCGCTTGGCCCCAGCATCTTGTGGCCGGAAAAAGCGAAAAAATCACAATCCAAATCGCGCACATCTATTTTCTGATGTCCGATTGCCTGCGCTCCGTCGATTAAAAACAACGAATCGTTCTGGTGGCTGATTTTTGTTATCTCTTTTATCGGATTTGAAACGCCGTCGAGATTGGAAGTGAAAACAATGGAAACCAGTTTGACTTTCGGTTCGATAAGTTTTTTAAATGCCTCTATGTCAAAAGTATTGTCTTCTTTAGAAGGAACGATTTTTAGTTCTATCTCTTTTTCTTCTTTTAA
>PFNV01000011.1:0-9736 GCA_002792165.1 Candidatus Tagabacteria bacterium CG_4_10_14_0_2_um_filter_40_13 | reverse complement strand
TATGTTCTTTATCGGAAACAAGAATCGCGTCTCCTTTTTGAAATTCCAATCCTCTGGCAATCAAATTAATGCCCTCCGTCGTATTACGGGTAAAAATAATTTCTTTCGGTTCCGCATTGATGAAATCCGCGATAATTTTTCTTGTTCCCTCTACTTTTTGGTCCACTATTTCTCCTAATCTGTGGCTGCTTCTTCCCGCGCAAGCCGGATATTCGCGGTAATAATTTTCAATCGCGCTGATAACAGACTCCGGTTTTAAAGTCACGCACGCGTTATCAAAATACACCCCGCCCGTCGGCGGGGTTAAAATTGGAAAATCATTTCTTATTTTATTAATATCGAAAAAATAACCCATACTATAATAGACTTTATTTTACTCGTTTTAAGACTTTGCTTCAACCGTTACTTTTTCCATAATGACGGGCTTAACAGGCTTATCGTTTGGCCCGGTTCGAGTATTCCCAATAGCATCAATGACCTCCTGCCCATTGATAACCTTCCCGAAAATCGTGTAATTGTTGGGCAATGGATAGTCCGCCAGCATAATAAAAAATTGGCTGCCGTTCGTGTTTGGCCCGGCATTTGCCATGGCTACCACACCGTTTTTGGCGCGTCGGCATCGTAAGTTTCGAATTGGATTTCTCCGAAATTCGTTTTCAACGTAACTATATGCATTTTATTTTGGTTAGTTTGTAATTCTGCCGATTTTTGCGTTTCAGTAAGATTATTATCTGGAATTAAATTTAAATTATTTTCCTGCAGTGATTTATATCTAGAAAAATATCCTATCACGATTATTGTTATCGCGACGGCAACAATCCCACTGATTAAATAAATCTTCTTCATATGATGATTATTATAATTGCTAGCGAGAACCAAGGCAAGTTTGCTTGCATTGCGTTCGAGCGACGCAATTTCAAGCGCAGCGGCGCTTATATTTATTTTTTTGTTTTTATGCAAAATTAAAAAGCCCCACCTAGTATAGGTGGGGCTCGTAATTTTAGGCGTGCTTATATTCGCCACAGACCGGGCACGCCGTACCGGTCCGGGTAAAGCCCTCTTTTACTGATAGTCGGGCACTATCAAACCCCTGTCAAATTACTTAGGCCGGGGAACGCCATCCAATTGTCGGACATCCGACATCCGACAGGTTTTAAACCGTGGCAATGAGAAGGCGGCACCAGTTGCTATTGAAAATCGCTTTCCCAAGCCTATAGGCCGGGCCATCGATCCGTCTTTGCAACTGCTGTTCCATTTGGGCGTCGCTGATGAGACGGTTTTTCGCCTTTTTGGAAATCTCGGGAAAATACTTTCTCATTTTTTCCGAAAATTCCAAACAGGCCCCTACGATTTCCTGATTACGCCTGTTATCCAAACAATAATGGATAACCCCGTCCATCCGGCACTCCAACCGCCCCATGTAGGCGGCGACGACATCGCACATTGCGCGGGTTGGAGAAAGCTCCAGTTTCGTCATCAGATTTGCTCCCGCCTTAGCCACCCGGTTGGGATCCCACTCCGGGTCACGGTTCATTTCGCGTTCGTCTTCGGTATTGTCATAAGCACTATCATCTCCGATATTTTCCAAATTTTCCAATTCGATATGATGATAATTGGGATCATGAGGGTTATGATCAAAGATTCCCGTGTCCATTTCCTCTACATTTTCTCCGTCACGCATCCAAGCTTCTTTGGAAATAACTGTATTATCCCCGGCAAGCTCGGTGCACAGCGTCTGCGTCGGTTCTCCGATAAATCCTCTTCCACTTCCGTTTTTCATCTTCTTATCCCCCTTTCTTTTTTATTTTTCAATTCTGCTTACATTATACACTAACCAAAAATTTTGTCAACTATCCCAAAACTAACGCTATAGCGTGAAATTGGGGATACTTTGAAAGGGAGGTGAAAAAGAATGACAATCGTGAAAATAAAATCGCCCTCGGAAATCCGGGGGCGGTTTTTTTGTTTCAAACAATCTCAATAATTTTCTGCCGGGAAGTAAAACCGGAAACAATTTTCACGCTTGAAGGCGCGACGCCAAAGTACTCGGCAAAAACTTTAATAATTGCCAGATTTGCCATACCTTGAATCGGCGGCTCTTTGACACTAACCGCGAAATGGCTGTCGTCAATCTTTTCGACTTTTGTTTTTTTGGCATTAGGTTTTGCTTTTACAAAAATTTTCATAATAAAAAACTATTCTGCTATTCGCGCGAATCAGAAAAGGATAAAAAAATTAACTAAGTATATCTTTCTTTTTGCTTTCGTATTCTTCCTTGCTTATTTCTCCCTTCGCATAGCGTTCCTGAAGAATATCCAAAGCGGTTTTCTCGTGATGATGGTGATGGTCGTCATTCTCCTGTCTTCTGACCAAATAACGCGCCAAAAAAATAATTCCGGCTATCGCCAGTAGCCAAAATACGATCATAACCATACTTCCGCCGATATACCCCCATCCGGACCCGTAAGTTATTTGTGAGCAAGTAGCGTCGCCTTCGGCGCAAAAATAATCGTTCGTTAACGGGATGAAAAAATTGATTAAACTCATCATATTTTTATTATATCATATTTATAATTATTTTAATTTTAAACGACCTTGATAGTTTTTTAGCTTTTTCTTTTTCCAAAAGAAAAAATAAACAACGATAATCGCGATGTAATTAATCATTAAAAACAACGACGTTCCCCATGATATGCCATAACGGAATTTCCATCCGGAAAACGGCCATAAAATAGGGGTTGGGTAATATTGATAGGAATGCGTCGGAATATCTATCAAAATATGAAAAAGCCAGCCGCAAACTTCCCAGATAGGCCGCCGAAAGATTAAAAAAAGAATGCCGAAAACCAAAACGAAAGTGACCAAACTGTGCCCAATATTGTAAAGAAGCGAAGTCCACTGGAAAACGGGTAATATTTCTCCCGATGTTTCCATTCTTGCCGCCGGTTGCGAAGCTCCCGGCTGGCGAAATCGCGGGATTAAATTGGAAATTGTTAATCCGCCAAAAATAAATTGTACGAATAGCCACGCGAACAGCAATGAAAAAGCCAGAAGATCCGGGAATATGCCCCAAAAAGCTCCCTGCCAAACATGGACAGGATTCTTCATTTTTTTATTTACCGCCTTAGCAACAGTAGCGGCCCAAAAAGCATGAGAAACGATTTCCATCGTTTTAATTATAACATATTTCTTTGCCTGCGGCTTGTTTTTAACGCAAACCGGTGAGCTTCTTCCCTAACTTTCAACAAAATGCCTTTTATTGTCTGAATCAACTCTTTAAGCGATGATTTTATTTTTGGCGCAAAAACCAATTTATCTCCGCCGAATTTGGATATTCCAACGAGCGGAATGTCTATATTTCTCTTTTTTAAAACTTTTGAAATATAATCTATCTGCGGTTTTCCGCCGTCAATAAGGATAAGGTCGGGCCGCGGCCATTCCGGATGACTAAAACGCCTCGTGATTACTTCCTCCAGCGCACGCAAATCATCATTTGCCGGCGCTTTTTTTATTTTGAATAAGCGATATTGCGTTTTATCAATAACATTGCCGGTAAATACCACCATTGAACCGACCGTCTCTTTTCCGGTTAAATGCGATATATCATATCCTTCTATCCTGCTGAATTGTCCTACTGGCACATCATCTCTTGAAATCAAAGCAACGTCCTGAATGTGTTTTAAGCCCAAAATTGCAAGAGGATTTTCCGATTTTAATTTTTTCAGAAGTTTTTTCTTTTCTCCTCTCAAAAACAAAATAAGATTTTCAATGTTTTTCTGGTAATTTTCTTTGCTTATTTTTCCCGCGCAGGCGCCGGGACATAATCCTATCTGGTAATCAAAACACGGTTTTCCTGAATTAATCCGGCATATGCTGTACGGAAAAATTTTCCTGATAATACGTAATGCGTTTTTTATCAAAGACAAGCTTTGGTATGGTCCGAAGACCGCGGCGTTTGGAACAAATTTCTGCAACTCTCTTTTACGCACGATAAACGGCCTCGGATAATCGGTTTTCGGAATCACAATATAAATAAAAGAGCGATCGTCTTTTTCCTTTACATTATACTTCGGCCAATATTTTTTAATAAGGTTTGCTTCCAATATAATCGCCTCCAAAAGATTATCGGTTTTATAGTGTTTTATTTTTACTGCCAAATTGAGCATTTCCGCCAAGCGCGTGTCCCGCAGCCTCTGGAAATAACTCAAAACGCGCCTTTTCAAAAAAGTCGCTCTGCCGACATACAAAGGCTTCCCGGATTTATCGAGAAAAAGATAAACTCCCGGCTTCATCGGTAATTTTTTGACCTGAAGCAATAAATTCATAAATATTTTTTTAAATACGCGCCGGTATAAGAATGTTTATTCTGCGCCACGTCTTCGGGCGTTCCTTTGACGATGACGCGACCGCCTTTTTCTCCTCCTTCGGGTCCCAAATCAATTACATAATCCGCGCATTTTATGACTTGCATATTGTGTTCTATGACAATAACGGTATTCCCTTTTTCCACAAGTTTATTTAAAACTTCCAAAAGCATCGCGACATCGTGGTAATGAAGCCCGACTGTCGGCTCATCCAGCAAATAAAGTGTCCGCCTTCCCAAAGGATGCGTCAATTCCCTGCCGAGCTTTATCCTTTGCGCTTCTCCGCCGGATAGAGTTGTGGCGGATTGCCCCAACTGCAAATATCCCAATCCGACTTCTTTTAAAACTTTCAGCTTGTCGGTTATAGTATAAATATCTTTAAAAAACGGCAAAGCTTCGTCAATAGTCAGATTAAGAACCTCGCTAATATTTTTCTTTTTATATCTCACCTGCAAAGTTTCGCGGTTGAATCTTTTCCCCTGACAAACTTCACATTTCACCAGAATCGGAGGCAGAAAATGCATTTCTATCAAATTGAATCCCGCGCCTTCACACGATTCGCATCTTCCGCCGCCTCTAATGGCAGCAACATTAAAAGAAAAACGCGACGCCGAATATCCTTTTTCGCGCGCTTCAGGAAGTTCCGCGAAAAAATCGCGGATGGGAGTAAAAATTCCGGTATAGGTTGCGGGATTAGAACGCGGAGTGCGGCCTATCGGCGACTGGTTAACAACAACCGCCTTATCTATATACTCGGTTCCGAGTAATTTTGACGCTTTCGCCAGCGGCCCTTCAATGCGCGCCTTAACCTTATTTATATTCGTGTACAAAACATCATAAAGAAGCGAAGATTTCCCGCTTCCGGAAACTCCGGTCAAACAAACAAATTTCCTCAAAGGAATAGATACATCTATATTTTTCAGATTGTTGGCGCGGGCGCCGATAATCTTTATTTCTTCGCTGATTTTCGTCCTACGGTATTTCGGCAAAGAAATTTTCAAATCCCCTTTCAGATATTTTAAAGTAAAAGAATTCTCGTAGTTTGAGGCATGTTTTAATAAATCATCTATCGTTCCGTTAGCGACAACTTCTCCGCCATGTCTACCCGCCAACGGCCCCAAATCAAGAAGGTGGTCCGCCGATTTAATTGTTTTTTCGTCATGTTCAACGATAATTACAGTGTTATTTTGGTCTCTTAGCGCTTTCAATGTTTTTATCAGTTTGTCGCTGTCGCGCTCATGAAGGCCGATAGTCGGCTCATCTAAAACATAAAGCGTTCCCGACAATCCCGAACCAATTTGGGACGCCAGGCGAATTCTTTGCGCTTCTCCGCCCGAAAGAGTTTCCGCTTCCCTGCGCAAAGTAAGATAATCCAGGCCAACTTCAAGCAAAAAGCCGAGGCGGTTGATTATTTCTTTAAGTAAATTTTCGGCAATTAATTTATTCCGGGCGTTTAATTTATTTTCGTACGTAGTAAAAAATTCATAGGCACTGTCTATCGTAAGCGCGGTGGCTTCGTAGATATTTTTCTTATTGATTCTTACGGCCAAAGCCTCCGGCTTCAATCTTTTTCCTGCACAATTCTGACAAACCGTTTTTAAAAATAAATCTGTCTTGCCCAAACCGTGGCAAGTGGGACATGCGCCGGCCGGACTATTAAAAGAAAACAGTCTCGGCTCGACTTCGGGAAAAGAAAAATTATCTTTCGGACAGGTGCGAAGAGCGGAAAGCAAAAATTCCGTCGGTGATTTGCTTGTGGTAAGCTTTGTCGAACCAGATTTCTCGCGGAAAACCGCTTTCACCAATCCTTCGCTGTAATGAATCGCGTTTTCCACCGCTTCAAAAAGCCGGCTTTCGTCGGATAACATCACCCTGTCCATCACAATATCAATATCGTGCGCTTTATAGCGCGACATTTTTATTTTTTCGTGCAAAGAATGTATTTTCCCGTCAATTCTCGCCTGCCCGAATCCTTCTCCCAGAAAATCATAAAGAAGCTGGTAATATTCCCCTTTTCTCCCTCGCACAACCGGCGCCAAAATAAGCGCGTGACTTTCTTTCATCTCCTTGCCTCTGTTTATGATAATGTCCACCATTTCTTCCAAAGCCAGTTTTTCAATTTTTGTTCCGCACGTTGGACAATATACTTCACCGAGCCGGGCGTATAAAACGCGCATGTAGTCATAAATTTCCGTAAGAGTACCGACAATGGAACGAGGATTATGCGACAAAGCGCGCTGGTCAATGGCAATTGCCGGCGATAAACCGGTAATTTCATCAACATCCGGCCTATCCATCTGTCCCAAAAATTGTCTGGCATAAGGTGATAAAGATTCGATATATCTGCGCTGACCTTCCGCGAAAATCGTGTCAAACGCCAAAGACGATTTTCCGCTTCCGGAAACCCCGCTAATGACAATCAGCTTATTTTTAGGCAACTCCGCGTCTATATTTTTCAGATTATGGACTCGCGCGCCTTTGATAATAATTTTATCTTTCATTTTTCCAAATCCAACAAATTTTCTATTTGCTTTTCAATCGACCTCGGCGTTATGCCGTATTTTTTGTTGTATGCCAATTGAATTTTTCTTCGGCGTTCCGCTTCGTTCATCGCTCGTTTCAGCGAACCGGTTATATTATCGGCGTATAAAATTACTCTGCCATCTATGTTGCGCGCGGTTCTACCCATTGTTTGAATCAAGGAAGTTTCGCTTCTCAAAAATCCTTCGCGGTCGGCATCCAAAATCGCGACTAAAGTTACTTCCGGCAAATCCAAGCCCTCGCGAAGCAAATTAACTCCCACTAGAACCGCGAATTCGCCTTTGCGGAAATTAGTCAGTATTTCCGCTCTTTCCAAAGTTTTTGTGTCAGAATGCATCCAACGGACTTTGAATCCTGCTTTTGTCAAAAAATCGCTGAAATCTTCCGCCATCTTTTTTGTTAAAACATTTACAATGGCTCTTTCTTTTTTCTTGACGATCTTTTTCAGCTCAAACATCAAATCATCCACCTGGGTTTTATTTGTCTTTTTATCGAATACGGCTCTAACCTCGACAGGCGGATCAATCAGTCCGGTTGGCCTGATAATTTGTTCCACTACCTGCGAGGAGCGCTTTAATTCCCAATCTGCGGGTGTTGCCGAAGTGCAAATAACATGGCCTACCCGTTTTTCAAATTCGGTAAATTTTAAAGGCCTGTTGTCCTGTGCCGAAGGCAAGCGCCAGCCATATTGAACTAAAATATTTTTCCGCGCCTGGTCGCCCTCGTACATTCCCCTTATTTGAGGAATGGCAATATGCGATTCATCTATAATGGTAAGGAATTTTCCGGCCGGAAAATACGCCAAAAGGGTGTCCGGCGGATCTCCGGCCAATTTTCCCGCCAAATGACGGGAATAATTTTCAATGCCGTGGCAATAGCCGATGGTTTTAAGCATTTCCATATCATATCTCGTTCTTCGCTCCAAACGTTCGGCTTCAAGATACATTTTTTGCTCTTCGAAAAATTTCAGGCGTTCTTTCAGTTCTTTTTTAATTTCTTTTATTGCCTGTTCTCTTTTCGGCTCGCTGGAAATAAAATGTTTCGGCGGAAAAATTACTATTTCATTTAAAACTTCCTTAATCTTTCTGGTCACGGGATCCGCAAGCGCGATTTCTCCGATTTTTTGTTCTTCAAGCTCGATGCGGAAAATACTTTCTCCGGAAGCAGGTGAAATCTCAAAAACATCTCCCCGAAGGCGAAAATATCCCCTTTTTAATGCGCCGCTGGTTCTTAAAAATTGCATTTTAACCAGTTGCCTTAAAAGGTCTCCGCGGGTTATGAATTTTCCAGTTTCCAAATGCAAAGCCGAACCGAAATATTCTATCGGCACGCCGAGATTATAAATACAGGAAACAGAAGCCACGACAATCACGTCTTTGCGCAAAAGTAAAGCGCTCGTCGCCTTATGCCGCAAACGGTCAATGTCTTCATTTATCATTGATTCTTTTTCAATATAAGTATCTGTAATCGGCATATACGCTTCGGGCTGGTAATAATCGTAATAGGAAACGAAATAATTCACCGAATTTTCCGGAAAAAAATTTTTATATTCGCGGTAAAGCTGTGCCGCCAAAACTTTGTTCGGGGCGATAACCAAAACAGGCATATCAAATTGACTGATGATATTCGCCATCGTAAAAGTTTTGCCTGAACCTGTCACGCCCAAAAGCGTCTGGTATCTGTCGCCATTTTTTACGCCTTTAACCAGCTGTTCAATCGCTTTCGGCTGATCGCCCGTCGGTTTGTAATTGGACTTGAGTTTAAAAATTCCCATAGCATTAACAGACCGCTCCCGCGGCCTCATACCCCTATATATACCAAATTATATTATTCTTGTCGAACCTTAGTTTGCCAATTAATCCTCACAGCGTTTTTATTTGACGGGCGGGACTGAGGAATCTTTCTTGATAATCTGAACCCGAATACTCAAAGGGTCTATTTTTATTACCGATAAATTAAACGGCGATTCTATCTCTTTATCTGTGATAGAAACACGATGCCAACCAGCTTTTGTAATATTAAAAAGCGCGCCAACATCAACCAATACCCTCAAACTTTCCGGTTTAAAAACATCAAAATCGGAGCCACGTCCTTTTAATGTCAAAATCACTTCTTGAGGCGAAACATCATTAATAATTATTTCGGCCGGTATATTGCTGAATTCGGGAGTAACGACAAAGTTGCGCTGAACCAACGCAAATCTGGAGTTAACCACGGAAAATATTCCAAGCGCAATTATAAATGAAATAGTCAAAAGCAAAACATTCTTAACAAACCAGCGGGAAAGATTGAATAAATTAAGTTGAGGAAATTTTTCCTTGTAAAATTCAAGAAGCCGCCTTTTCAATTCGGCTTCATCCTGCATTTGCATAATCTTTCCGTTCTGCACAACGCTAATAACGCCTCTTTCTTCCGAAACAACTATAATGAATGCGTCTGAACGTTCGGAAAGACCCAAAGCCGCCCGGTGGCGCAAACCCAGATGCCTTACTTTTTCAATCTGCTCCGCAAGAGGCAGGTGAACGGCAAATTTTCTGATGCGATTACTTTCGATAATCGTGGCGCCGTCATGGCCCGGAGATGTTTTATCGAAAATGCTCAAAAGAAGCGGTTCAGAAATTTCACCGTTTAGACGATTACCGCCCTCAAGATGCCTGTTTATCTGCTCTCTCCCGGGAAAAATTATCAAGGCGCCGATTTTTTCGCTGGCCATGCGCCCAACGCTGTGGCTTACCGTCTTCATTGCCATTTCCGACGGCGGCATAAATCTGCGGGCAACGCCCAAAAATCCGAATGTGGAAAAAAATCTGCGAAGTTCTCTTTGAAAAATA
>PFNV01000018.1 GCA_002792165.1 Candidatus Tagabacteria bacterium CG_4_10_14_0_2_um_filter_40_13 | reverse complement strand
ATTTGGTCGCACTTTTTAAGGATTTGTTTTGAAAGTCCCCTTACTTCGTTGCCGAAAATTAAAACTAAAGGATATCGAGGTTTGAATTTTTCGTAATTGATGGATTTTAAGGATTGTTCTACTCCCACTATGAAAGCCACTATGGAAGTCCGACTTCCATAGGCCTTCAGTTTAGCGATTAGTTTCCCGATATCTTTATATTTTTGCCACTCGATTGTTTTTTCCGCGCCAAGGGCGGTTTTGTGAATTTCCGTTCTGATTTTTCCGAATCTGTCGGTTGGCGCCGGCGTATATCCGGTTAAATATATTTTTTTCACACCTCTGGCATCAGCAGTTCTGAAAATAGAACCTACGTTATACAGACTTCGGATGTTATGGAGAATAACATAAATTTTCTTATTTTTCATTTATCCGCCCATCAGGAGTTGAACCTGAAACCTTGTCCTTAAGAGGGACCTGCTCTGCCAATTGAGCTATGGGCGGTCTACCCCCAAGAGGAATCGGACCTCTATCTCGAGCTCCGGAAGCTCGCGCTCTGTCCGTTGAACTATGGGGGCGTATCATTAAGTATGCCTATCCGCCACGACGAACGCGCAAAAAGAATAGGGTTTAATAACGGCTTCAAAGCCGTATCCTTTAACCATTCCGACAACGCCATCAATTAAATCTTTTGTCGGGCCTTTTTGACCGACATCAATATGCACGCTGATTTGATTGTTCCAAAAAAATTCCTCCCCTAATTTTTCTTTGAGCCTGCTTTTCAATTCCTGGGTAAATGTAATGGATTGCATAGTTTCCTTATAAATACGGGAAGCGAGACTTGGGCAGAAAATTTTCTCCGATCTTGTCCAAAAATATCTTCCGCCATTGCCAACTCTTAAAACCGCGACTGCGGTTACGAATTGAGCCCAAGGCGAGGCATTGGAATCGGTGCCAACGGTTATTTTGTATTCGACTTTTTTGTTCTCTTGGATATATTTTATCAGTTCGCCTATCATTTCATTAAAGTCGATATGCCGTTTCAGTGTTTCGTTGTAAAAAAGTATATCGTTACTCATACGAGTTTACAAAGGAAAATCGATTGCGAAAAATCCCGGGCCTATGAACATCAAGGCAATCAGAACAACCATCAAAAGTACCATAAATTTGTAATTTTTATCCGGACTCGGCCGGAAGATTTCGAATATCATCGCGAGAATAACGAGAGCCGCGGCGAGTTGCGTTAAAAATCCGGCAACAAGCAGCGCACCCGTCAAGAATTCCGCTAATCCAACCAAAAAATTGCCGAATTCCCCGGGTTTTTTCAGCTTCGGATATGCAAAACTGATAACAATAAAGCCCGCCGCTATGCGCAGGATAAGCGGCGCCAGTTCAGAATAAGCAAAAAGTTGAGGAAATAAACTAAGCATAAATGTTTATAACCGGTATAATAATATGAAACGGCGCTTTAATCAAGATTTAAAAACTGTATAATCAAGGTGTATGAAGATTTTTGATTTTTTCCCCTCGCCAAGCTATCTGCGGTTGCCGGCTGTTGGTTTTGATATTTCGGACCAATCTCTGAAATATATTAAATTGCGCCGTGAAAAAAAGGAATTGCGTCTTGTTTCTTTTGGAAAAAAAGCATTTCCAGCCGGAATTATTGAAGCTGGTCAAATAAGAAATCCCGACGCATTAATTAAATTTTTACGTGATTTTCGCAGGGAATTGAAAAACGATTATTTGATTGTCGCGCTCCCCGAAGAGAAAATTTTTATTGGCACCATCCAAATGCCTTTGATAAAAGAAGAAGAAATTAGGGGAAGTTTGGAATTGCAGCTCGAAGAACATATACCGCTACAGGCAAAAGAAACGATATTCGACTACGAAATTATAAAAAATACGGATAAAGATCACAAGGAAGATCATCTGGATGTTTCTTTTACGGCCGCCCCCGCGTCGTTAGTCGCGCCTTACTGTAATGTTTTAAAAGAGGCCGGTTTTATGCCTCTGGTTTTTGAAACAGAACCTCATGCTCTAGTTAGGGCGTTGATCAAGCCTGAAGACAAAAGGGTGCAAATGATTCTTGATTTCGGCAAAACCAGAACCAGCTTTTTTATTGCCATCGGCCATAGAATAGGATTTACTTCGACGACAAAAACGGCCGGAGAATCTCTTGATAAGGCTCTTTCGAAAGCGCATTCCATGACGCTGGAAGAAGGAGACAAGCTAAAGAAAGAAAAAGGCCTTTCTCCTCCGCTGATGCCGGTAATCTCGGAAATAAGAGATGAGATAAAAAAACATATAGATTATTGGAAAAGCCATCGTGATGAGCATAATAATCCGCACAGAGATATTGAAAAAATTATTTTGTGCGGTGGCGACGCGAATCTGATAGGTCTTCCCGAATATCTTTCCCGCGAATTGTGTTTGTCCGTGGAAATGGGAAATGCCTGGATTAATTTAACAGATTTCGAAGATTATATTCCGGAGATAGAGTTTAAAGATTCTTTAATGTACGCTACGGCTATTGGTTTAGCTTTAAGATCCGCTTAATATGATAAATCTTTTGCCGGAAGAAGAAAAAATTTTAATAAAAAAAGAGTACGGCCGCCGCTTGGCGGTTGTAAGCGGTATTTTTCTGTTTATTCTTGTTTGTAGCGCCGTGATTTTGCTTTTACCTTCGTATTTGCCGCTTAGTTCTCAAAAGCAAAGCTTCGAAAGCCGATTGAACGCCGTTAAACAAGGATTGAGCCGCGAAAAAGCGGATGAAGTAGAGCTTTCCATTCGCGGATTGAACGACAAATTGGAATTTTTCGGCAAACAAGGAGAAAATACCCGCCAGATAAGCGTTCTTATCAAACAAATTTTAAGCGTGAAATCGCCCTCCGTTAAGTTATCGGCCTTCACCTATCAGGAGGGAACTCAAGAGAAGAAAAACGAGCAGATGCTGATTTATGGCATTGCCGCGACGCGCAGCGTTTTTTTGGCTTTTATTGAAGTTCTTAAAACAGTGAATGGGATTAGCGAAGTTCAATCTTCTCCCGCGAATCTTATGAAAGACAAAAACGTCGAATTTAATTTAACGCTTAAATTGTCTTCGCTGAGCGATTTGGCGAATAAACCATGAAATATAAACAAAAAATAACCATATCCATAGCTCTAATAGTCGGCATAAATCTTATTGCTATTTTCGGCTGGTGGTTTATTTATTCCGGTATTCAGCAGAAAAGAGACGCTATCGCCGCTCTGCGACGCGAGATAGACATAAACGAGAGAAGAATGAATAATAGCCGTTCATTGGGCGTTCTTTTAACCGATGTTAAGAGCGACGAAGAGAAAATTACGGCAACTTTTTTGAATTCCAATAATATAGTGAAATTTATCGAAGATCTTGAATTTTTGAGCCGTAAAGCCAGTACAACATTGGAAGTCGATGCGATAAAGCTCCCGACGCCTGAAGATGATATCCAAAAACCCGCCTTCCATTTTAAAATCACGGGCGTATTCAGTGAATTGTTTCAATATTTTACGCTTTTAGAGAACCTTCCCTATCAGATAGAGATTGAGAGGGTATCGTTAATTAATCCTAAAACATTAAATTTAGTAGGAATTACGAATACAAAAAAAATAATCCCAATTTGGGAGGCCGAGTTCGACGTAAAACTTTTAAGTTATGAAAATATTTGATTTTAAGAAGATATTGCCGTATTTTAGTAAGGATAAGGATTGGCAGATAATAATCGTTTTATTCGCCATTTTTTTGGCGGCGATTATAGCGGTAAACGCTTATATTTTTTTAAAAATAGGAAAAGATATTAGGCAGCCGATTGATGTTGAAATTGAAGCGCAAACGTTGAGACGGG
>PFNV01000009.1 GCA_002792165.1 Candidatus Tagabacteria bacterium CG_4_10_14_0_2_um_filter_40_13 | reverse complement strand
CCTTCCCGCCCCGCCCTCGCTTGGGCTGGCGAATTTTTTTGGCGGGGATTTCTATTTTTTTCTTGCCCTTGCCCCAGCCCTCCCGTGCGCGGACAAGACATAGGAACTCCCTTTATTATTATATTACAATTTGGAATATAACACAATGGAATATAAAATACAAATATAGATATGTCTAAAGCAATTTACTCAAAAGTCCATAAATATATTGTTGAGCAACTAAAAAAGGCCCGCAAAGAGGCCGGTTTAGAACAGGCAGAAGTTGCTAAATTGCTCGGCAAGACACAATCTCATGTTTCAAAGGTTGAAGCCGGGCAGAGACGGATTGATATTGTTCAATTAAAAGAATTTGCTAAAATTTACAAAAAAAGCGTAGATTTTTTTATTAAGTAAATTATGGATAAAATTCTTACAAAAAAAGAAGCTGTTCAGTTTCTCGGCTTGGAAGAAAAAACTTTTGAAAATTATTTTCAAAACGCTGATGAGTTTAAGTGTTTGGAACGGCGAAATGGACGCGGGAGATATTTATTTGACCAAAGAGAGCTGAGAAAATGGCAGGAAAGCTATAAATGGCGAACTATCGAATTAACTTTTGATGATTATGCATTATGTTTGGATTTTGCATTGGCACAGCATTTCAGGGGTTATGTTCTATCCGATTGGGGAACAGCTAGACAAAGAGAATTTGGGCAAAAAATTACAAATTGGATTAAAGGGCAATTTGCAGAAGTAGCAGTCAAAAAGTTTTTCAAAAAAGAATTCAATGTCAATATTGAACTTGATTTCCGTATTTACGAGGAGATAGTCCCGCAGGATATTATAGGAATTATAGAAAACGGCAGAAAAAGAGAACCTAAGATAGGAATCGGCATTAAATCCTCAAAACCAAAAAGCGCATATCTTGTTCTTGGGGAAAATGAAATAACCATTCCGGGCAGAAAGTCAGATGTTTATATTTTCTGCCGTCCTGATATTCCAGATGACCATCTTTTGAGAATTACAAAAGAAAGAATAATTGAGGTTGTAAAAAGCCAGTCTCACTATCCGAAATATAAAGACGAGATGCCCTCTTTTGAAAATATGTTTTGCGAAATTGCAGGTTGGTGCAATGCTGGCGAATTAGAAAAAGTCAAAAGTATTCCCGGACAGGAATTTACAGGAATTCGTTTTGTTAAAAAATCCGGCCGTCTCCGCAAAAACAGAGAGGACTGGCAAGAATTATTAAAAAGATTATAAGCTAAAATTCAAATAGCGGCGTTTGCCCATTGCCATTGCCGTTAGTTATTTTCGGCGGAACCCACTCATAAGAAACGCCGGCAAAAGTTTTCAGAACTGATTCCGCAATTATTCTGGCACCCCTTGGAGGTACCGCCATTCCAATTTGTTTTCTTGCGCTTTCCTTTGAACCCTCGAAAATAAAGTCGTCGGGGAAGGTTTGCAGACGCGCTCGTTCTCTATTTGTGAGTGCCCGATTTTCGCTCCAATGATAACCATGGGTTCCCCCGCCCCCGCTTCCTGTTATTGTGTACGAAGGTTTGTCGGGACGCAGTCTTTTATAAATTTGGCTCATTTTTGCGTTTTTTACATTTAGCCGCAGATGTTCCGGGACGCCCTCATACCACACATTTTCGCCGGGCGGAATATGTTTTAATCTCTCAACGACTATTTTCGCCTGCGTGGTAATTTCGTGATTGGGGGCGTTTTTTGGTATTGGCGGATTTTCAATCGCTTCTTTCGCCGAAACATATTTATTTGCCGTTGTTGGTGCCGGGACCTTAAATTCCAGTCCTAAATCTTTCCTAATGCCAACCATTACTATCCTATGCCGAGCTTGAGGCACTCCGTATTCCTCGAATTTATAAAGATGAGCAGTTACTCTATATCCTTTTCCCGCATTTTCTAAATCGCAAAGGATTTTTTCAAAAGCCTTTCCGTTATTAGCGCTCTGAAGGCCGCTTACATTTTCGGCGATAAACCATTTTGGATTATGGACATTTATTGCTTTAATGCCGTAGGTATAAAGCGGACCATATTTGCCGTTAAACCCTTTCTGTTCTCCTACTACGCTAAAATCATTGCATGGAAACCCAAAGGCTAAAACATCAAAAGCGGGCACATTTTCAAAGTTAATTTTTTCTACGGGTGCACAAACAACATTTACATCGTCTCTATTATGAATATTACGCGCATAGGTTCTGCACGAATTATTATCTATATCGTTGGCCCAGAGAGGTTTAATAATGTAAGTTTTTTCTTGGTCGTCAGCCGCAGAAGCAGATATTAAGCCAAGCGAAAGCCCGCCGGGTCCGCAAAATAATTCTGCTAATTTAAAAGTTATTTTTTTTCTCATAAAATTTTTCGCAGTTTTTTGATTAAACGGTTTTCATTTTTTGCTTCGCATTCCCAGATAACATACACTTTCCACCCCTCTTTTTTTAGTTGCTTTATGTCCTGTTTTTGTTTTTTGGCATTCCTTTTGAGTTTTGGCTTCCAGTATTTTATATTTGTTTTCGGCATTGCTTGTCTTTTGCATCCTTTATGCTGATGCCAGAAACAGCCGTTTATAAAAATTACTTTCCTTTCTTTGTTTAATACTATATCAGGTTTTCCGGGCAGTTTTTTTACATGAAGCCTATATTTTATTTCTTGTTTTGATAAAAACTTTTTGACAATTTTTTCCGGCTGAGTGTTTTTGCTTTTTATACGGGACATATTCCAGCTTCTTTGATTTTTGGTAATTTTATCCATATTTTCTTATAACTCCTACAACTTTTCCCTGCACTTCAACATTTTTCTCATAAAACGGCTTCATTGTCTTGTTTGCAGGGACAAGTTTAATGCGGTTTTTATCTCGATAAATCTTTTTAAGAGTAACCGCGTCTTTATCCGGCAAATATGCAACGGCTTTTTCGCCGTCATCAACTGTCTGCTGTTCCCGAACTATCACAATATCTCCATCAGAAATTCCTTCCTCAATCATGCTTGTTCCAGATACTTTCAAGGCGTAATGATTTGTGCCTTTTGAGAGCATACTGCGGGGAACTTCGATCGGCTCTGGATTTCTAATCGCTTCAATCGGACCACCTGCGGCAATAAGTCCAAGTAGCGGTATTTCCACTAAATCGCTTTTTTGATCATTGAACGGCTGAATCGAACGTTTTTTCCCTTTATGTGTGATAAGCAATTTTTTTTTGCGCAGATAAGAAATGTGCTGATGCACAGTCGGTATAGAAATTTTAAAATGGCTGGCTATTTCGCCGAGAGAAGGGGAATAACCTTTTTCTCTTTGGAATTTCGCAATGAATTCCAAAACTTCGGCTTGCTTTTTCGACGGTTTAGTTGTCCACACACTTGACTTCTTATTCATACTTAAATTATAATACCTAAAGATAACCTAAACAAGGTCGAGTTATCCACAAGCAAGTAATCTACAAAAATTATGAAATTAAATTGGACCGAGCGAATTTCGCTCACACAATCAGGAGTGAATAGAATAAAAGCGGTTGCGGGCGTTTACCGTCTTATTTATTATAACCGAAGCGAAGACAAATACTATATTTCCTATGTTGGTCAAGCGGAAGACTTGAACGACCGACTGACAAAACATCTTCCCGGGAATGAAACAAATAAATGTTGCGAAAGATACCTTAATAATTATATTTGCTATTTTCGGGCCGCCGCCATATCGCGGCAGGTAGACCGAGACGGAGCCGAGGTTGCGCTTTATAATCACTTCAAGCCTTCCTGTGTCGATCGGATACCGGATGCAGAACCCATTGATATTAATTTTGAATAACTATGGCAAGAGTCAAAGTAAAAAAAGTTATTGATGGCGACACTTTTGAAGATACTCGTCATAGCTTTTTTCGTTTAGAAGGAGTCGATGCGCCGGAAAAGAGAGAGCGCGGTTATAACAAGGCGAAAGAGGCTTTGAAGAATATGATTGACGGCGAGGAACTTATTGTTAAGCAAGTCGGCGAATCTTACGGAAGAAAAGTGATAGAAGCTCGTATCCCCGGCGAAAAAACCACCATCAATACAAAGATGAAAAGAAAAACGTAATCCCCGCCAAAAAAATTCGCCAGCCCAAGCGAGGGCGGGGCGGGAAGGAAAAGGGGT
>PFNV01000013.1:3596-3916 GCA_002792165.1 Candidatus Tagabacteria bacterium CG_4_10_14_0_2_um_filter_40_13 | reverse complement strand
TTGGATGCGTATCATTTCTTGTGTGTTCCGGAACCGCCATATCTTCCAATAAATGCAAAACATGGCCTAATGCAAAATATGCCGCTTTTTTATCTTTATTTTTCACATATTCATAAATCGCTTTTTCCCATGTCTGATTTCCACGGTAAAGCCTGTATTGGTTTTGAAGCTCCTGGTTATGGGCCCAATCCAAAGCGGAAACAGCCCTGCCGTTTGATAAAAACAAATCGGTAAACTGCCGCAAAACATCCTGGGGATTCAAGCCGCCTGCTTCCCCAGTCCAGCCAACTTTATAAATCGGGTCGTAAAAGTGATTTACC
>PFNV01000013.1:3234-3526 GCA_002792165.1 Candidatus Tagabacteria bacterium CG_4_10_14_0_2_um_filter_40_13 | reverse complement strand
GATTAAAATTCAGATTGTAAAAATTAATAACTTCACTGGTTAAAGCAGGATGGGTTGTTTTGTCGTCATAAGCAAAAACAACCCGAGTTATTAAAAACGAGCTGATTATAATTAGAATTAAAAATATCCGTTGCATATTAAATTTCTTCTATTTTCCAATTACCAGATGGATAGAGGATAAAATTAACGAAAAGCGGATCATGAATAATATATCTTTTTTTATCAATCGAATAACCATCATTGGAATATTGAGATTGTTTTAATAAATTCATCACATTTTCTATATTTTTTT
>PFNV01000013.1:0-3119 GCA_002792165.1 Candidatus Tagabacteria bacterium CG_4_10_14_0_2_um_filter_40_13 | reverse complement strand
CTGCGGAGTTTTTCCGCCGATTTTGTCAGCCGCTTTTTTGTCAAACGCGTCCTTTTCTATTTTCGTGAGCAATTGCGCCAATTCTTCCACTCTTTTTTCTCCGCGCCACTGGTCATAATAAGAATAACCTTCTACCGCAATAAAAAGAGCCACAAAAAATAACCCGATACCCCAAAAAATTTTATTGCTTTTGCTTTGTAAAAATAATGCCATGTTCAAACCCTAGCAAAACCAATTTTTTCGGTCAAGAACTCTAAAATTTCCCCTTCTCTTGCCGCATTTTGTCAACCTCTTCAACTAATTCTTTCTCCATTCCCCACTATCCCTTCTCCTCATAACTCATCACAACTCACAACCTTCTCACAATTTTCTTCCTTCTTCTCATTTTTGACAAAAAAGAGCGGTCGCATCTTTTTGTCAAAATTTGAGTCAATCCGAAATTCATCAGAATTCAAAGAATTCAGCTCAATCAGTTCAAACCGAATGCTTTTCGCAACCATTTATCGTTTTCAACTTTTACGGCCTCGATGTACAAAATATCTTTACCGACTTTTAAATATGATTTAAGTAAAATCATTATTTCTTTGCAATCATATGGATAGACCCAAACACTATTTTGAAGTTTGATAAATCCGAGATTGATCAATTCTGTTCTTAAAAGATTTCTTGTATTTTTCTTTATTTCTTGAATATCAAAAATAACAATTCTCCATTTTTGGTCCCATTTTTTGGGTTTTTCGACGGCAATTTCTCCTAAGCGGTATTTCATCAATTTTTCTTCTCCTTTTTCCGTTAAACTAAAAAATGTTTTGCCGTTTTTTTCATAAAATTTAATCAAACCTTGGTTCTTTAATCTTCCAAGAGCAGTTTTTATATAGTATTTCGGCTTATATTCGCTCTTTTTATTCATCGCACCCAAAACCTGAAAAATATTAGGCATCAAGGCGGCAAGGCTCACTACGCCGGCAACGGCTATAACTTTTAAAATTATTTTGGTTATCTTGATAGCTTTTTCTTTTTCCATTTTGACATTATACTCGTCTTTTTAAATTTGACAAAAAAGCGCGGTCGTTTAGTTTTGTATAAATTTTAGAAACATACATTTTTTAATGCCAAAAAAGCCCCCGAAGGAGCGTCTTAATTTTCTCTTTCATATATCTATTTTGCTGATTTTCACGGACAATTTAAGGCCTTGCGCCAGCCGGCGGATTGGGCTTTGGATTCTGAACAAAACCATTTTTCGCCGCGGGCTTCGTCAATTTGAGTTTTAGAATAAGAGCCGCAACCGGGCAAATGATAAATCTTTTCGCCGGAAGAATTTATATTGCCTTTGATTAAGCATGAACCATTGGAACTGTTTTCTTGGGGCGCAGAAGTTTCGGTTTGAGACGGGACATCGGGTGGAGTTACGGTTTGATCTTGCGCCGGACAAGCATTCCATAACCCCCGTTTGGCCACACGCGCTTCCTGCTGAGCTTTCACAAATTGATCCTGATATTTTATATCCGGCGGGTAGGAATAAGAATAAGCGAAACCTTGTTTTACTAATTCAAGATTTATAAAAGTGTCGCTAACATAAACATAGCGCAAAAGCCGGTTGTATTTATCGCGATCGGTAATGTCTTTCTCCAACCGCACCATTTTACCTTCAATTAGCTCTTTATTTTTATTAGATGCTTCAACGCCAAAACATTGGACGGGTTTTCTAGGATCAACGGTTTCGGGCGTATCAATGCCGATATAACGTACATGCTCCCCGCCCTCTATTTCAATAGTGTCACCGTCAATAACGCGAACAACTTTCACTAAATCACCGTTAATTTTATTTACGCTTGTGGCAATATTATTATCTTCATTTTTGTTTTCCGAAGTAGTGATAGTTGATTGTGTTCTTTGTTCAGTTGTTTGAGTCGGCTGAGAACCATTCCCGCTAAATACGAATGCTAACAAAAGAATAATCCAAGCTACTTCTAAGCCCCACCCGATACCCTTCAATTTCTCTGCTGAAAAAGCTTTTCGTTTCAAAAATCCAGCGATGCCCGTTGGTAATTCCTCTGTCTCAAGTTGTTTAGCGATTTTGTTTGTTACTAATAGCGGTGCCGAGAATATAAACTTAATAACCTTCCAGCAAAATAGAATAATATCTTTGGTCTTAATGTTTAAGTTATATTTCATTTTTAGTAGCTAATTATCTCCTTGGTTTTAGTTAGCTTGGTTGGAGTAAAAGTTAGACAATTTATCCTTATCTATGATACGGTCGCGTAAATAATTTCCACAATTGGGAAATAATTAACATTAAAATGGCATAGCCGGCCATGGCGGAGATAGCGGGAACTTCGATAAGTCTATTAAAAATGTAGATATCGGAAAAAATGGGGCTAAAAGGAGAAACAAGGCTGTCGCTCAATTGATAAAGCAGGCCAACAACGGGAGCATCGGGATTCGCGGCCGTAAATTTCAAAAATAGCCTGATGAAAAGGAGGAGTTCAACTAGACCTCCCGCGGCTCTGAACAAACGAACAATAATGACGGGCAGCGCCTTCAGTTTGTCGCTCATTTTATAAAAAATGTAGTTTGTATTCACTATAAAGGTAAACTTAAATTGCCGCTTGTGTAGATATCCAAAAATTGCGGGATAACAAAAAGCAAACCAATAAGAGGCAGAATGATGACGACTGCCGTTATAATCAGCGTCCAAAGAAAAAATTTTCTCATTTTTTCGACTGATTGATGAATCTCTTCAAGCTTTTTTCCCTGTTCTTCTAATCTTTTTAAAATTTCTTCGATTTCCATACATTATATTATAGCAAAAAATCGCCTTTTGAGCGATTCTTGCGACAATTCATTTTTTAATTATACTGCCTTTCCCTTCCAATAAAGCCGAAGTAAGCCATAAAACAAAAGGCCTCCTAAGCTTATCTATAGACCACTCATTATCTTTAAAAAGCATTGCTCTTTCTATTCTGAAACGGGAAAGCACCGCCATCGTAACCCGTAAATTGATGGGAGATAATTTATTGTGCTCAAGTAAAAATTGTTGTTTTTTATTCATTCATTATTAATATACTCTTATTCTATAAAAAAACAATCCCTAACGGGGTTGATTTTCTTAAGCGGAC
>PFNV01000003.1 GCA_002792165.1 Candidatus Tagabacteria bacterium CG_4_10_14_0_2_um_filter_40_13 | reverse complement strand
GAGGACATTGTTAAAGAAATAACGATATAAAAATTATAATAATTGTAAAGTTTATAAATGTTATATGATGTAATAATTATTGGTTCCGGACCAGCCGGGCTGACGGCTTCGATTTATACTTCAAGGTATAAATTAAGTAATTTGGTAATTGGCAAACTTCCTGGCGGGACAATAACCTATGCCGATAAAGTCCAGAACTTTCCGGGAGTAAGTGAGATTTCTGGCGTGCAGTTAGGAGAGAAAATGCTATCCCAAGCAAAAGTTTTGGGCGGGGAGATTGTTACCGAAAACGTTAAAAGTTTGGGAAAAAATCATGATGTTTTTACCGTTGCTTCTGAATATGATAAAGAATATCAGTCTAAAACCCTGATTATTGCCAGCGGAACCGGGAGGAGAAAATTAAATATTCCTGGTGAAGGAGAATACGTAGGGAAGGGAGTTTCCTATTGTACCAATTGTGATGCCCCTTTCTTTAAAAACAAAACGGTGATTTTAGTCGGTGGGGCAAACTCGGCTTGCAGCGGGGCGATTCACTTGGCCGAATATGCTCAAAAAGTCTATTTAGTATACCGAAAATCTGAGCTGCGAGCAGAGCCGATTTGGGTGGAGGAAGTTAAAAGTAATCCCAAGATAGAAGTCATCTATGATACCAACCTACTGGAAATAATCGGTGATGGTTCAAAAGTAACCCAGGTGAAGTTAGACAAAGAAATTAACAGGGAAATGAGTTTACCAACCGATGGCGTCTTTGTGGAAATAGGCGGGATACCAACCAGTAACTTTCTGTCTTCCTTGGAGGTTGAAATGGACAAAAGCGGTTATATTGTCGTCAATGAAGAAATGGTTACTAACGTTCAAGGGGTTTTTGCCGCCGGGGACGTGACGAACAAGAGCTTAGTTTTACAGCAGACGGTTACTGCATGTGCCCAGGGTGCCATCGCCGGTTATTCAGTTTTTAAATACCTGAAGCAAAATAAGCGGTTGACAAAATAACCAAGGAGATGCTAGCATAGCTTCTATGTCAAAAATTAAGGTTGATCCGGTGAAATGCATTGGTTGCGGGCTTTGCGTTTCAATTGCCGAAGAAGTTTTCCGTATGAACGATCAAGGGAAGAGTGAGGCTATTCCCGAAGAGGAAAGAGTTTCCCCTTGTGCAGTCTGCGGGTGTTGCGATGGGATAGGGGAGAAAATTAAGGAAGCGGTTGAGAGTTGCCCGGTGAAGGCGATTACAGGGGAGTAATTAAGTAATAAGTAATTAGTAATTGAGGACAGTGAATAAAAAAATACAGGTTTTGATTGTTGTTCTTTTGGTGGTGGCTGCTTTTTTGGCCGGATCGGCCGGAGCAAAAGTAAAGTATGGCGGTTCTAAAATAATACCTACCCCAACGATTTCCGCCGCCCCTTCACCCATACCGTTTAATCCCAAAAAATCTTTGATACCTGAAGTTAAGTTTTTTGTAATGAGTTTTTGCCCTTACGGTAACCAGGCGGAAGCAGGACTGGAGCTGGTTTACCAGCTTTTGAAAGATAAAGCAACCTGGTCGCCCCGCTACATTATTAATGATAAAAAAGCTTCCTGTGAGCAAAATTGTCCCTATCGGATTTTTAACAGCGACGCTGAGTCCCGTTGCGATGAGGCAATAAAACAAGGACAGATTAAAGATATGGATACTTGTAAAACTTACTTTCCCTATACTTCTACCGATGAGTGTTTAACAAAAGAATGCGCCGGACTTAAGGCGGGAGAGTATGAGTCTTTGCACGGACAAGTAGAATTGAACCAAGATATCAGGGAAATTTGCGCTTTTAATTTGGGTAATTTGGATAAATGGTGGAAATTTGTATCTTTGACCAATGAGAAATGCAACAGTACAGACGCGGATACTTGCTGGAATCAACAAGCCACTGGCGCTGGTTTAAATACGACACAAATTTCTACCTGCGCAGAGTCGCAAAAGGTGACTTTGGTAAACAAGGAGATAACGGAAGCGGAAAAATATCAGGCTTCCGGATCACCCATGGTTTTTATTAACGATACTGTATATAATGGCGGTCGCGCGCCTGAGGATTATAAAAAAGCAATTTGCTTGGCGTTTGAAAATCCGCCGGAAGAATGCAGTACGGTTTTAGGCGAAGAAACGGCGGCGGCGAGCGAAGGGTGCGAGTAGATGAAAAAGTACTTTGTGTTAGTAATCTTGGTAATCGCGGCGGGAGCGGCGGGATTTTTTTGGACGAAAAATAATTGGCAGTCTAAAATATTGGGGGAGAAAGACAAGGTTGATTCTACTGATCAAGTTCAGCCGACTATTAAGCCAGCCCCTAATTTTCCAACAATTATTGGTAATTTTTTAGTGACTGATAAAGAAGTTTGTCTTGAAAATGACAAACCGATTGTTTATTTTTTCGGCTCTTCAAGCTGTCCGCATTGCGTTTGGGAAAAACCGATTGTTCAAAAAGTGTTTGGGGAGTTTAAAAACGAGATTTCTTATCATGAGAATTTTGATAATGGTGCTGACAGCGAAGTTTTTAATCAATATTCGGATATAAATCCGGGCTATGTGCCGTTTCTGGTTTTGGGTTGCAAATATGCAAGAGTGGGGGCAGGAGAACAATTAGGGGCAACAGATGAAGAAAGCCAAAAATTAGAAAAAGAAGCTTTAACTTCTATTTTATGTAAATTAACTGACGGAAAACCGGAAAATATTTGCCGTCAGGTTAAAGATAAAATGGAGGAAATAAAATAATATGGTTGAAAAAAGGGGAACATTGGCAGCGAATTTTCTCAAACTCCCGATAATGTTGCAGACGTTTGTTTGTCTTACGACATATGTTCAGGAAAAGATCTTTTGGACATAACAATTTTGCAGAGTTTAGTACCAGAACAAAGAGAAGAACCGGTTCAAGCGGAAAAAATTGAAACCACCTCTTGAAATTTTAAACTTAGATAATTAGACAAAAAAATTTTACAGGTATACCGGGGGAGGCTCGATTTTTTTATTTTTGAAATGAAAGAAACGCTTTACGGGATAAATCTCCGGCGCAAAGACATCAGCCGTTTTTGGGAGATTGTGGAAGAATTTGGTTTTAGCAGAAGCGTACTTGAACGGGGAATTTTGCAAATGGACAGTGAAAGACTTTCCCAAATTAAGGAAGATCTGGGTCTGACAACCAGTCGAGCAAGAATTCAAGGAGGTCTGATTCCATGTTTGGGGAGGGATTCAATTTTGCATTTTTTAAAAGGTTTAATTGATTGGGACTGGGAAGCGAAGTTGGACTTCTTTGGCATTTACTACGGAGGAGAAATGGCTCAAATCTACTTAGAACTCGGTGGCAGTGGCAGCAAAAAAAGAGTACTGTTGAAAGCTTATGATTGGGTTAAGAGTGATAATTATGCTGCCTTAAGGTTGTTGCCGACAGACTGGGATTTTTCTCTGTTAAAAAAGAAAATTCTGGTAATTAGCCCGTCCATAGAAGAGAATGCGGGAAGGGATGAATGGAAGTATACCCTGGTTTCACCTTATTTTGGACAGGCAGTTACGGTTGCGGATTTGGATGGAAATAAAGCCAGAGGACTGCTCGCTTCTGAAGAGATCGATTGTTTTATTTTTGATTTTCAAGAGGTTTAAAAACAGAAACTGCTTGTGTTAGAATGACTCCGTGATTAAATTAAACGCGCAACAACTTCGGACAACCAAAAAAGACTCAGAAGAATTTAAAAGACTGAGGAAAAATCCAATATATATAGTATTGGACAACATTTTGGATACTTATAATATCGGGTCGATTTTTCGGCTGGCGGATGCGGTGGCGGCGGAAGAGGTAATTATTACGGGGCAGGCAGAAGTACCACCTAATACCCGCATTAAAAAGGCTTCTATAAATACTACTGAGTGGGTGAAGTGGCACTACGAGTCCACGGCGAAAGAGGCGATTATCAAAATCAAAAATCAAATATCAAATATCAAAGTAATTGCGATAGAACAGGATAAAAAAAGTGTTTCATATACTGAAATGAAATGGGAGTTTCCGGTGGCGGTAGTGGTGGGTAATGAGACTTACGGAGTATCGAGAGAGGTTTTGAAGATGTGTGATGCCATTGTCGAACTGCCCATGTTTGGAGTTAACATATCGCTTAATGTAATGGTAAGCCTGGGAATAGTGCTTTACAAAATAGTTGAGAAATGCTAATATCCCTTTAGTATGTGAGACTCTGACCAGGAAGATTGGTAACCACAACCCGCTTCTTGGCGGGTTTTTTGACATGCCTTGAAAATTAAGCGGTACTTGACCCTCCGCAACTTGCCTCAAGTCTTTTCAGCACTATTCGTGCGCGACTTGAGGAGCGTTTGCCGGCGGGTCAAAGTTCTGCAGAACTTTGACAATCAAAATGTGGTAGGAATTTTATAAATTGAAGAGGTAGTTTTTTGCCCTCCACAGCTTACTTCAAGCCTTCTCGTACTATTCGTACACGGCTTGAAGA
>PFNV01000025.1 GCA_002792165.1 Candidatus Tagabacteria bacterium CG_4_10_14_0_2_um_filter_40_13 | reverse complement strand
TCTTTTTTACGGCTTTGGGAAATCAAAACAATTCCTCCCGGATTTTCTTACGACGAATCAATGTACGCCAATAATGCCGTTGAGGCTTGGGAAACCGGTCCGCCAGCCGGCGGATTCAAAATGTTCTATGCGGAAAATAATGGCCGCGAAGGATTATGGATAAATATGCTCGCCCCGGTTTTGAGCTTTTTCGGAGAAAACGAGCCGCGGGTATCGCGAACATTCGCCGCCATATTCGGCATCCTCACTGTCTTTGGATTATATTTTTTAACCAAAACACTATTTAATTCCGAGCGAATCGCGCTTCTGTCAAGTTTTTTCATGGCGGCATCATTCTGGCATATCAACTTTTCCAGAATCGGTTTCCGCGCGATACTCGTTCCGTTTTTCCTGGTATGGAGTTTTTATTTTTTATGGAAAACGCTGGCGGAAAAAATCAATTTTTCTTCTCGCGCCTTTATTTATAAAAACATTAAGGATCCCACCGCCAACCCGAAAGAAGAAAAATCGATTTTTCCGCCCTTAGTATTCACAATCATCAGCGGCTTACTCTTCGGCCTGGGTTTTCATACTTATATTTCGTTCCGCGTCGCGCCGCTTCTTCTTATCATTCCATTCATATTAATGTGGCGGAATAAGCAAAAAAAACTTATTTTTGTTTTCTTATTTTTTGCTTTTATCATCGCCCTTCCTATCGGCCTATATTTTTTACAGAATCCTCAGGATTTTTTGGGCCGCAGTTCCCAAATATCGATTTTTGCAGGACAATCCCCCACCCTCGCTCTCGGTTTTAATATCGTAAAAACTGTCGGAATGTTTTTTGTCTGGGGCGACAGCAACTGGCGCCATAATTTAAGCGGCGCCCCCGAACTCTGGTGGCCAACCGCAATATTATTTCTTATTGGTATTATTGCAGGATTAAATAATATCGCTAAAAATTCGAAACACGAAGCACGAAATACTAAACAATATCAAAATTCAAATATTGAAAATTCAAAACAGTTTAGAATTTGGGATTTTAAAAATTGGAATTTGTTTCGGATTTCGAATTTCGGATTTCGGATTTTATTTCTTTTCTCTTGGCTCGTTGTCTTACTTATTCCCGCCGTAATATCCAGCGAAGGACTGCCTCATGCCTTACGAAGCATCGGCGTAATTCCTGCCGCAATGATACTGGCGGCAATCGGCCTTGAATGGATAATCGTTAAAGTTTTAAATTGGCACCAGAAAAAACTGGAGAAATTCCCCGAACATTCCTGCCAATTGATGCGCATCAAAAAACAACTTACTGCCTTGCTTTTTATTTTTCTTGCGGCAATCGCCGTTAACTCTTTTAATCAATATTTTTTCCGCTGGGCGAAAAATCCGCGCGTTGCCGACGCATTCGACGAAAATTACGTTCAACTCGGAAAATACTTAAACTCCCTGCCTCAAGATTTGCCAAAATATATTATTATGAACTGCGATAGAAATATGTTTTGCGACAATCCCGATCAGCCGCCGGTAATAATGTTTATCACAAAAACTTATATCCCCGACTGGCGCGCCAAAAATAATATTTTCTACATCAATCCCAGCCAAATGAATCCGTTTATAGATGAGGCGAACCGGAGAAAACACGTTGTCATCACGATGCTTGATGTCGATCATGCCCTGCGAGCATATTTGAAAGAAAAAATTCCTAATCTTAATATTATTTCCAGCCAAGATTTCGGCGTAATTTCGCTTTATAAATAATTAATGTAAAAATATGAAATTTTTAGTTTCACTCGCCGCTTGCCTGATGCTGGGTGTAATGTTTATCCTGATGTTTTTTTCATCGTGGAACGACGCGGCCACTTTTGACGAAGTCGCGCATATTCCCGCCGGCTATTCATATCTGACCCAAAAAGAATACCGCCTTAATCCGGAACACCCGCCTCTTATAAAAGACCTGGCGGCTTTTCCTTTGCTTTATCTCAATCTGAATTTTCCGACCGATATAAAAGCGTGGACAACAGACACTAACGGCCAATGGGATATGGGAAGAATTTTCCTTTACGAATCAGGAAACGATCCGGATAAAATTCTGCGCTTCAGCCATTTTCCGATAATGCTGCTCGCGCTGATTTTCGGCTGGCTGCTTTTTCGCTGGGTAAGAAAATCCTACGGAGACAAAGTAGCGCTTTTAACTCTTTTCTTCTATGCTTTCTCGCCGACTTTTATCGCTCATTCAAGATACGTCACCACCGATTTGGCGGCGGCATTCGGATTTTTCATCGGCATCGCGGCTTTTTTGAGTTTCTTGGCTAAACAAAACACCAAAAGCATTATTTTTACCGGCATAATCTTCGGCCTGGCCCAACTTTTAAAATTCTCTCTGTTCATCCTCGCTCCCCTCTACGTTGTTTTCGGCATTCTCTGGATTATTCTGGAAAATTACAATGAGCCGAAAAAGAAAATTATCAGAGAAAGTTTAAAGATGCTCTGGAAAATTATTCTCATCTGCCTGATTGGCCTTGTGTTTATCATTGCCGTCTATCAATTTCATATCTGGAATTATCCACCCGAAAAACAAGCGCAGGATACCGCAAACATTCTCTCGACTTTCCCCGTTAAACCGCTTGCGGCAATTAATGTCTGGATGGCGGACAAACCAATTATCCGCGCTTTCGGACAATACTTCCTCGGCTTCCTGATGATTCTTCAGCGCGCCGGCGGAGGAAACACCGCTTATTTCATGGGAGAAATTACGGCAAAAGGATGGTGGTATTATTTCCCTGTTATTTATCTTCTGAAGGAACACTTGGCATTCCATATTTTTACTCTCATCGCTATTCTTTTTACTGTTTTCAATATCAAAAAATCTAAAGAGAAAAATTTAGCCGGCGTAGCTGCATGGATGAAAGATAATTTTGTTTTAACGGCGAGCATAATTTTTATTGCCGTTTATTGGCTGCAATCTATAACCAGCCCCTTAAATATCGGTATCCGTCATGTTCTGCCGACCTTTCCTTTTATTTATCTTTTGGTTTCCCGCCAAATTATCCGCTGGTCAAAAGTTCCGAGTATTGATAATCCGCAAACCTTAGGCGAATGGCTCAAAGAAATTTACAGAGTTTGCGCGAGATCATTTAAAACACACCTTGTTTTGTGGGTACTTACGCTTTGGATAATTCTGGCAACACTGCTCGCGTTTCCTTATTATCTTTCCTATTACAACGAACTGGCAGGCGGAATCTCTAATGGCTACAAAATCGCCACCGATTCAAATTATGATTGGGGTCAAGATTTGAAGCGGCTCGTGAAATTTGTCGACGATAATAAAATAGAAAAAATCGCCGTCGATTATTTCGGCGGCGGAAGTCCTCAATATTATTTAGGCGAAAAATTCGAACCGTGGTGGTCGGCTAAAGGCGCTCCGCCAACCGGCACATGGCTTGCCGTATCGGCCAATTCCCGCGAAGGTTCAATGGCCCGTCCGGTTCGAGGCTGGACAATAAAACAGGAAGATACTTATTCCTGGCTCAAAAACAAAAAACCCTTTGCCAGAGCCGGAACATCAATCTTCATCTACAAGTTCTAGCTCGAAATAAATTTGATAAATATCATAAAGAGCCCTGATTTCCAGGGCTCTTAAATTATTTTGAACGTTTTACGTTTTACTCAATTTTGTAAAAATCACACATATGTTAATATTTTACAAACGGCAAACGAAATAATCTATTATTAAATCTGGATATTAATCTAATTATTAACCTGCGCTACTTCAATTTAAATCAAAAAACTTTCTTAGCTTGTCATCTTTGATAATATTATCGACTGCCAGAATATTCACGAACCTATCTATCTTGAAAAAATTTGCCACAAATAAAATCTCATCTTCGCAAGGAAACGGATAAACCCAAACGCTTTTCTGCAATTGATAAAGGCCTAATTCTTTCAATTTCGCCGTCATCGCAGCCCTTGCTTTATTATATTTAATAGGCACGTCAAAAATTATCACCCGCCATCTTCGATCCCATTTTCTGGGTTTAAAGATGGAAAGTAGATCGAGTGAAAATTTTTGAATCTTCGTTTTATCCTTATAATTTAATTTAACGGTAATATTTTCGCCGTCCTCTTTGACTGCTTCAATTAGTCCTCTTCGTTTCAAACCATAATAGGCGTTTCTTAATTGCTTGTCGGAATAGTTATCAAAACGTTTTCTTTTTCCAAAAAAGGAAAAAATATTCGGCGCTATTGTGGCTACGGTTAAAACGCCGGCGGTCAATAAAACGGCGAAGACCACTTTCGTCGCTGTAGCATAACCGCTGTTCGAATCTAAAAATTCTTGAGCAGATTTTTTAAATTTTGCTAAATTTTCCATCTTAAAGCGGACAATTTCAAAAACCAATAATTTCTATCAATAATCTCTGCTTAACTTATGTTTGTAATTTTAGCACATATGTTTATAAATTACAAACGTACAAAT
>PFNV01000008.1 GCA_002792165.1 Candidatus Tagabacteria bacterium CG_4_10_14_0_2_um_filter_40_13 | reverse complement strand
CTTTTATGTCATTTTTATTGTTGAAGCGGCCGCCTTTGGAAGGATCTTTTTTCGTCGGTTTAATAGAAAAATTATATAGTGTACTCTTTCTCAAAGCTGAAGCTAAAGCTTGCGGATACTGCTACGATTTGCCGGAATGCTATCAGGTTGGCGCGTCGGGGTTAGCTGGAACTAATACTTTTAAGATTTTTTGCAACTGCACTGGTTGTCTCACAAGCTTAGGATGTCTTTCTTCTTGCACAGGCAAAGCAGCGATTTGGGATCCGACTACAATGATTTGTGGTTGCTGAAATAGCCTTTTATGAGTTTATGAGGTCGGACCTCGTAAACTCGGTAAAGTTGCGCAATAAAGGAATTTCCAATCTTCGAGCGATAATTCTTCCGCCCTGGCCAATGGCGGAATTTTGCATTTTTGGAGAACTTCCGCATTGATGCCGAGATTATTTTTAAGCATTTTTCTTTTATGGCTAAAACCTAATTTTAAAAGCCGGAAAAAGAGTTTTTCATCCATTTTATTTCCGCCAGCTGGCGGATCGAAAAAATCTTTGGAAATATTTTCAATGGCGATAACAGCGGAATCGACTTTCGGTTTCGGCGTGAAATTGCCGGCCGGAACCCTGATAATTATTTTAGGTTTTCCATAAATCTTTACGCTAATGGACAAAATGCTTTCTTTTTTGTTTTTCGCGATAATTCTTTCCGCGACTTCTTTCTGAATCATCAGAACCATGAGTGACGGCTGGTATTCTGATTCCAAAAATTGCCGCAGAAACCGAGATGTAATGTAATAAGGAATATTGGCGACAACTTTATATTTGTGATGTTTAAGCGAAAAATTTTGCGGCTTAAATTTTAAAATATCGTTATGGACAATTTCTAAATTGCGATTGCGTTTAAATTTGTCCGTTAGAAAATCAGCTAGATTTTTATCTTTTTCAACGGCGATAACATGCCCGGATTTCTGGATAAGAAAATTTGTAAGCGCGCCGCGCCCGGGACCGACTTCCAGGATTACATCGTTTTTTTTGATGTTCGCGGCTTCAACGATTCGTTCGGCGATATTTTTATTTTTCAGAAAATTCTGCCCTAAATATTTTTTATAATTCATATAAAGCGAATTAGATTTTGAGGAATATCTGATAAAAATTGAGAAGGCTGATTGATTTGTTTAAAGCCGAAAGCAGCGCGGAAACGGCTCCAGGAAAGAAAAATTTTTTCTTGGCCTCGGGTTAAGGCAACATAGAATAGCCGCCGCTCCTCTTCGTCGGAAGACTGGTTGCCCGCAGACAACCAGGGGAAAAGGCCTTTTTCCAGCCCCGGAATGAAAACGTGCCTGAATTCAAGGCCTTTTGCGGCATGGACAGTCATTAGGCGAATCGGCTGTTTTGCGTTTGTGAGAGTGTCTTGTTCGTAAGTTGCCAGATAAGGAAGAGAGTGTCTAAGGAAGTGTTCTTCGATTACAGGAAATTGGAAATTGGCGCGGCATAGAATAGCTATTGAATAAGGCGGTTTATCCTTTTGGAGCAGATTTTCAATCTCTTTTGCGATAAAATCCGCTTCCTCTTTTTCATTCCCGGCTTCGAAGGCCGTTAATTTCGTACCGATTTTCCCCCGCGTAAAAAGGTTTTTTCCCCGCCGCATTTTATTTTTTGCGATAACAGCGTTGGCGGCATCAAGAATTTTTTGAGTTGAACGGTAATTTCTCTCGAGTGTTACGATTTTTGCGTCGGGCCATGTTTTTTCAAAATTAAGAATGTTTGTAAAATCCGCCCCCCTAAAGCCGTAAATACTTTGATCTTCATCGCCGACAGCGCAGATATTATTTTGGCCGCTAGAGAGAAGTTGAATCAATCTGCATTGAGCATTGTCCGTATCCTGATATTCATCGATATGAATATGCGACCACTTTGTCTGATAATCTTTCAGGATCTCGGGATATTCTTCGAAAAGAATAACGGCTTTATGAATTAAATCGTCAAAATCAAGGGCATTCCGCTCTTTTAAATGTCCGTTATATTTTTCCAGAATTGTGTCAAGATTTTTCGGAAAAAAGTCATCATTGGCGATTTGTTGATTTTGTTTGCTGTCGCAAAGCGATTTTTGACGGGAGATTTGGTTTTGAATTGTTGATGGCCGGAATTGCCGTGAATTTAATTTTAATTCTTCAATGCTTTGCTTGACGATTTCCAGGCTTTCTTTTTCATCAAGGATAAAAAAATCGGAAGGAATATCGATTTTATCCCCGCGTTTTCTTAAAATATCCGCGGCAATAGAGTGAAAAGTGCCGAGAGTGAGTCCGTCTTGGTTTAAAGATTGGATATTTGTGAGGCGGCCGATGCGTTCTTTCATTTCCGCCGCCGCCTTGTTTGTGAAAGTAACAGCCAGGATTTGATTTTGATTGATACCGCTATTGATAAGATTGGCAATGCGGTGAGTAATAACTTTTGTTTTTCCCGTGCCGGCGCCGGCAACTACCAAAAGTTGGTTTTGCGTCGAGCAAACCGCCTCTTTTTGCGGTTGATTAAGACCTTTCAAAATATTCATGGTTTAAGTTTACCCCGTTAGAAGTTTTCATCAAACTATTTTTCCGTAAAAAACAAAGCCGAAGGCGGATTCGCCTTTAAGTCATTATTAAATCTGCAGAGTTAAGTTGAACTTCTAACGGGGCTTACCTAATTTCCCTTGTGGATAAACAGATTGACTTTTGGTCTAGCAAGAGTAGTATAAAAAAGTACTGGAAAAGGTCGTTTTTTTTCTGGAATTTGGCTTGAAATAACGATATTTTAGCATTTTAACCACATTATAATTGGCACGGAAAGAGCAATCTATCCGGATAATTATAATGGTTTCTTATTTTAGACAATCAAACGCCTCCTTTAAGTCCTCGACACAAAGAGGCCGAGAAGGATGTGGATCAAAATCAAAGAGTTTTTTTGAGGCTTCTTGGATTAAAGAGTCTGCTGTTATTTTGTTTCGTCCTTTATTTTTTCGGATTTTTTCTTATAATTCCTGCTAAAGCGGGCTTTTTCTCTTTTTTTGAAAAAATATTTAGCGGGAGCAACACAAATTCCAGCCAGCCGGAAATGAATTCTCAAAACATCCCTTTACCGCACGCGCCCCTCAATTCATCCTTGCCTGCGGCCTTGGGAAACGGAGATATGTCGGGTGCCATTATTGGCCAGAGCGCGATTCTGTCTGTTATAGGTCCGGAAGGAAGTATGGCTAACATTGAGGAAAAGAGGTCGTCCGACCAAGTCAGTATTTATATCGTTCAAGAAGGAGACAATTTGGCGGGAATCGCCAAAATGTTCGGCGTGAGCATCAATACTATTATGTGGGCGAATAATCTGAATCGCGGCGATTTGATTGCTGTCGGACAAACATTAGTAATACTGCCGGTTTCAGGCATCAGTTATGCGGTTCAAAAAGGAGATACCATCGAAAGCATCGCCAAAAAATGGAAAGGAGATGTCAATGAAATTATCCAATTTAATGATTTATCGCCCAGTCAGACTCTTGCAGTTGGTTCAACTATAATTATTCCCAATGGCGAAGCGCCTCTTCTTCCGAGTTATACTCCTCGCGGCAGTTATCGCGGCGGAAGCGGGCCTTATTATGCCGGTTATTATATCCGTCCAATTGTTGGCGGAAGGAAAACGCAAGGACTTCATGGTTATAATGCCGTAGACTTGGCGAATTTTTGCGGCACGCCTATTATGGCTTCTGCTTCAGGGGATGTAATTATCAGCCGTTCAGGCGGTTGGAACGGAGGTTACGGCAATTTCATTATTATTGACCATTATAATGGCACGCAAACTCTTTATGCTCACAACAGCTCTAATATCGTAAGTACCGGCTGGCATGTTGTCCAAGGTCAGGTTATCGGCTATGTCGGCATAACAGGCAACACCACCGGCTGCCACGTCCATTTTGAAGTCCGCGGCGCGAAGAACCCTTTTTAGTTAAATTTTAACTTTATGCCTTTACCAATCCTCATTGCTTTTGTCGATGGGATGTTGTATTTTTAATACATGACCGAAAAACCAAAAGATTTGCCGGAACTTTCCGAAGAAGACGACGAGTTGAAAGAACTATTAAAAAAATCCGCTGAATTTACGCGGGAAAAGAAATCTGAAGAGGGAAGGAAAGACAAGGAAGAAATAGAAGTAACGCCGGAGGCCGGGGAAAAAGAAGGGCAACAGGGAAAAATGCAAAAAGAATTGCCGGAGATTTTTGATAGCCCCAAAAATAAGAGTTTATTTGAAAAACTTTCAGACAAGACAAAAGAATTTGCAGGCGGTCTTTATGAAGGCGCCAAAATAGATATTATTGACAGGGCGAAAGTTATGTTCAGTGAAAAGCTTCTTGATTGGCATCACAGAAAAGCAACCCGGCTAAAATTCGAATTGGATTCGGAAAAACAGAAAATTGAACAAATGGAAGCGCAAAAAACCAGGCATGCCGAAATTTTGGATAA
>PFNV01000039.1 GCA_002792165.1 Candidatus Tagabacteria bacterium CG_4_10_14_0_2_um_filter_40_13 | reverse complement strand
ATCCCAAAAAAGTAAAATTCAGAAAATGGCAGAGATTGCGGACAAATCGTAAAAAACCGGGCGTGGCAACGCGGGGTGTTACCGTTGCTTTTGGTTCTTTTGGGCTTAAAGCCGAAGAAGAAAGATGGATTACCAGCCAGCAAATCGAATCTTGCCGCAAGGCAATATCCCGCTACGTTCAAAAAACCGGCAAAATGTGGACCCGGATCTTTCCGGATAAGCCGATTACCAAGCGGCCGCCGGAAGTCACGATGGGTGGCGGCAAAGGAGATCCCGCTGGTTATGTCGTGCCCGTTAAACCGGGAAGAATACTTTTTGAAATAGACGGAATTTCGGAAGAATTGTCGCGCGAAGCTTTGCGGAAAGCCGCGGCAAAACTTCCCATTAAAACAAAAATTGTGAAAAGAGATTAAAATTTCGGAAAATTATGGCAAAAATAAAGGAATTGAGGGAAAAAACTGAAAACGAACGCGAAAATTTTTTAAAAGACAAGCGTGAGGCGTTGCGACGGTTCCGCTTTCAAGCATCTCACGGCAAAACGAAAAATACGAAAGAAGCGCGCGAAATTAGACGTGATATCGCGAGAATTAATACATTATCAAGGGAAGCGGTAAAAAAATAATATGGCGAAGAAAACAAAAGGAATCGTCGTTTCGGATAAAATGGCAAAAACGGTTGTTGTTGAGGTAAAGCGTTATATAAAGCATCCGCTTTACGGAAAATATATAAAGAGCAGTAAACGCTACAAAGCGCACGACGAGAAAAATGAATATAAAGTAGGTGATAAAGTTATTATCGAAGAAACGAAACCGATGTCTAAAGACAAGCATTGGAAAGTTGCCGGAAAAATATGATTCAAACACGTTCAATGTTAAGTGTGGCGGATAACAGCGGGGCAAAACTCGTGCAGGTTATTAAAGTTCCCGGAGGGAGCCGAAGGCGGTACGGCCGGCTCGGCGACGTTGTTGTTATTTCCGTTAAATCCGCCGAACCGAGAAAAATAGTGAAGAAAAAAGATGTTTTGAGAGCTGTGATTTGCCGCCAGCGCCAGCCTTTCCGCAGAAAAGACGGTTCGTATGTTCGTTTCGACGATAACGCCGTGATAATTCTTGAGGCGAAAACTAAGGAACCGAAAGCAGGCCGTATTTTCGGACCCGTGCCCAGAGAGCTTCGCGAGCGGGGATACGCGAAAATTATTTCTTTAGCGCCGGAAGTGGTATAGCTTTTTAAATTTTTCATTTTTGCTTTCTTCGGCCATCCCTGCGAGATGGCCTCAGGGATTCGCCCTTCGCTCTTTCCGCCTTTGGCGGAAAACCATGCCCGCTTCGGGCTCATAACCCGCAAAAACGAAAAATTTTATTTATATCAATTAAAAATATGAAAATTCGTAAAAATGACAATGTAATGGCAATTTCGGGAAAAGACCGCGGGAAGACCGGGAAAGTTCTTCACGTATTTCCGAAAACAAATAAGGTTGTCATAGAAGGCATTAATATAAGAAAGAAACACAGCAGGCCGAAAAAGCAGGGACAAAAAGGCCAGATAATCCAGGTGTCGGCGCCGATGGACGCCTCAAATGTTATGCTGGTTTGCTCTTCTTGTAATAAACCCAGAAGAGCCGGATACAAAGTTTTTTCCGCCGAAGGCGGAAATAAAAGAACCCGCATTTGCAAGAAATGCGGGTCCGAAATTTGATGTTAAACACCCGGTGTTCAACATTTTCGTTTTCCCCCTCCTTTCTGTGTTTTGATTTTTTGCCATTCTTTCAGGCTTATTCGCGGGTCGCACATTTTTGATCGGCTGGTCCAAGGCAGAATTATTATCGAAATTAGCACAAAGCCTACGATGACAACGCCGACAACAATAGCCGTCCCCATCCCAATCATAATTAGCCATTCTACGACTTTCATCCAAGGTGTTTTCCAAATCAATAGGAAAACGATTAACCCGGCGCATAGCCACCAAGGCAGCTCCTTAATGTTCATTTTTCACCTCCTATTAAGATTTTGTCAATTTTACTATTTAATATCATTATATCAGAAATTGCAAATTTGTCAATACAAAAATTATGTTTGACTTCCTGGCGCCAAATTGCTATGAATTAAAAAGAAAAAATTCTTTGAAAAGCTCTGCTTTGCATAAAACTGCGAACGGGAAGGGAGGAAGAAATGAAAAAAACGATATCTATTTTTCTGGTTTCTGGTTTTTTTCTGCTTGTTTCCGGATGCAATCAATGCGCCAATCCGCCGTCAAAAAATTCAACGGCCGAAAAAACAGAAACCGAAAAAAATGACAATGAAACGGTCTATTGCAAAAACGCCGGCGAATATTATAAATCGCTCTTTATCAGAAACGCCGTGAAAGATTTGGAAAAAAGGGTTTTCACCGGACAGACGATAATGGAGCAATTAGACAGAACCTATAATTATCAATTACCTATCGGTTATAACGTCAAGGTTAATTATTTTTCCAAGGAATGTAGGGCGCTGTTTTGGTTTGGGTGGCATCGTAGAGGACGTTAGAACCATCATCCAACGACAACGGGATGATGCCTTATAAATTGCAGTAAATCCGATTTAACTAAAATTCTTTTTACATCCGTTTTTTTAATCAGCGATAATAAAGGTTCTGTTGTAGATTTTTTGGGATTGGTATCGTCAGGGATAGAAAATCCAATATATTCTATCTTTTTTTTTGCTCTCCCAATGATTTTTGTCTAAAAAAGTAAAAAGGGATGTTTGTTCTGCCATTGCTTTTTTTGTTCTAATATCGCCTTCTTTTTCACGCACTGTGCCGGTGTAAAATCTTTTTCCTTTTTCGGCAATTGTCCGTCCATCGGCAAGAAAATTTGCAAATTTCTCAAAATCAAAATCCGTAGCTCGCAAACCAAGCTTTTTAAGCGCCAGGTAATAAAAATTACTGCCGTCAATTAAAATATCTACTCTATCCATTTGTCTATTATATAGCATAAAAAAACCTGCACACTATCTAAAAGATAGGCGCAGGTGACTTTCATCTCCTTTATATACCCCTCAAAATATTTGTCAAGAGGGCTAAAAGAGGGTTAGGGGATAAGTCAATTTTACCCTATATACTACTCACTATTTTCTTTCCTGTATTCTTCACCTAGTAATAAGTCAAAAGTGTAAGACCAGAGCTTACTTTCTTCTTCTGGTGAGATATTTTAGTTAAAGTGCAGCCGGAGCTTGAGGGGTTTTTGCTTGGGCTTCTTTTTTCTTTTCATTTTTCTCTTTTTTGAACCGTTGGTCTATTTTCCAAAGTGTGTAGAAAAGACCTATCAAGTTGTTAGCCGCTCCTGAGGCTTCTTCATAAGTGTATTCTACGCCGTAATCTTTTTTGAAAATCTTCTGCCATTCTTTATTCCGTTTTCCCCTTCAGCTAAATAAGCATAAAATTTCTTCTTTTGCTTTTTGAAAATCAAAATTTTTTAAAACTGTTTTGCGAAGCGAGGCGAACCGAAACCGCTTGCAAATTCCTTACTGGGGCGGCCTAGCGGAATCGAACTTGAATTATTTTCGCTGGGAGACATAGGGGATTTGCACCCCTGCTGGCAGTGCCACAAACTGCAGTGCTGCTGCTACACCAATGTCTCCATGAATTATTTTAACGACAAACGTCTTGCGTAGCCAAAGTCAATTTTCAATATTTTACCTATTTTTCTGTAAGAATATCCTTTTTCTCGTAGCTTTTTAGACATCTTAATTCTTCTGTAAAATTTTTTCTTCCGTTGTTGTTGTTTGAAAAGAGCATCCTTTAACTGAGGTATAGCCTTTAAGATCAATTCTTTTTTGACTATTAAGAGGGACGAAGTTGATATTAAAAATTGATATATATCTTCTTGCTTGGCGATAAAATAAAGCCAGCTGTCTTTCCAGTGCGGCTTTCTTTTTGAAATCTTTATCACATAACCAAAATTTGTAAAAGTTTTGATTTTTTCTAAAACTTCCTGATTGGTTTGGGTAATGAAGATTCTGAATCCTTTTTTGTTGTGGACTAGCGATCCTTCGCCGTCAAAAAAACCTGCTATATAGCTCCATGTCATATCAAAATCCTACCATATCTGTGGCATTAGATACAATGGCACTTAGTTCTTTTATCCACAATAGAGTCTATTTTTTCATCCTATATACCACGGCGCCCTCTTTCGTCTTTCCCGAAATTTTTATCGCGATTTCGTCTCCCTTTTTCGCTTTTTCGATATTTTCGTGTTCCACCTGCATTGATTCAATCGTTTCTTCAATTTCCTCATCGCCACGTTTTATCTTGATGGCATCACCGACGGCAACTTTGTCCGTAAGCTTAACAACCATCACTCCGATTTTATCGTAAAAATGGGTAACTGTGCCGATTTCTTTTTCCATATAATTTATATTTATCGCTATTTACG
>PFNV01000002.1 GCA_002792165.1 Candidatus Tagabacteria bacterium CG_4_10_14_0_2_um_filter_40_13 | reverse complement strand
GTTTTTTTCCAAAATATTCGGCAGAAGATTGTGATCTATTTCGTAATATCTATTTTCAGGAATGTATTCCAAGATTCTCTCGTTAAAAATATAAACACCGCGCATTGATTTATATTTCGGCGGCCCGCCCGCCATGCTTCGCAAGGCGAAGCGGGCGGGCAATTCTTTGTGCGGTTTAGGATGTATTTTCAGAAATCTTAAATTATCATCCACTTCCGCCAAGTCGGAGTCGCGCGGATGGTTGGTATTGCCGACCAGTTCCATGCCGATAGCTACTTCCTTTCTGTAAAAAGCCTCCGCCATTTTGGAATAATCAACCAGCGAAAAAATATCGCCGTAAATCAGGAAAAAATCGCCGTGGAGTTTTCCCTGAAAATCCTTCATCCCGCCAGCCGTGCCGAGTATTTCCGGTTCTTCCAAAAAATAATTTATCTTGACGCCGAATTTCGAACCGTCGCCGAAATGGTTTTTTATAACTTCGGGCAGATAAAAAAGGTTTATAAAAAATTCTTCGACGCCGTGTTTTTTGAGCTGCTCGACGTGCCACTGGAGAAGCGGCTTGCCTGAAAACGGCACCATGACTTTCGGGATGTTGTCGGTCATCGGCCGCAGGCGAGTTCCGAAACCGGCGGAAAGTATCACGGCTTGTTTTATCCTATTTTGCATTTTTCTTGATTATCGATACGGCTTCCATAAGATTTTTGGAAACGAAGTCTGGCTTAACGCTATATTTTCCGTCTTTTCCGCCATACCCTGTTTTTACAAGAATAGTTTTTAATCCGGCGCACTTGCCGGCCAAAATATCGCGCGTGCTGTCGCCGACCATGAAACTTTTTTTAACATTGATTTTAAATTTTTCAACGGCTTTTTTAATTAAACCGATATTCGGCTTGCGACAACGGCAATGACGGCGATATTTTTTTAAATTAGCGTTGGGGTGGTGAGGACAATAATAAATTACATCAATTCTGGCGCCTTTTTGAACTAAGCGTTTAATTAAAACATTGTGAATGGCGTCAACTTCTTCTTCGGTTAACCAACCCCTGGCAATCACCGGCTGATTGGTAACTATGATAATTAAAAAACTTAATTTATTTAATTGTCTAATAGCTTGAGCGACCCCGGGCAACAAACGCAATTGTTTAAAACTTCGCAATACATCAACTTCTTTATTAATAACGCCATCGCGATCTAAGAAAACCGCTTTTTTCATACCTTATTTTGCCTCTCAACTAAATGGTCAAAATAATCTTTAAAATATTTAGTCATTAAGTGAAGAATAATATTATGAATGCTCTCGGCAAGTTCGTATTCGTCTTTTTCGGTCGGCACCAAAATCTTGACGTCGGCCAACTGATTTAATTTGCCGCCGTCAGAACCAGAAAGACCAATAACCGGCACATGATAACTTTTTGCCAATTCAACAGCTTTAATGACGTTGGGAGAATTTCCGGAATCAGAAATAGCAATCACCACATCGGAATCCTGAAGATAATTTTTTAATGGCCCGGCAAAAACCATATCGTAGCCGACATCATTGGCCCAGGCGGTCAATTCCTCTTCGGTTGTAGGCACGCGGATAGCTTGAAATCTTCGGCTATGTTTATCAAGGTGATGGCTAAAAACCGTTTTATTAAAATCACTTACCCAATGAGTAGCTAAAGCCAGAGAACCGCCGTTGCCAAAAATATAAATGCGACCGTCACGTTCATAAACAGCTTTAAGAATATTAAGAGCTTTGGCTATCTCCTTAATAGGCAGTTTTTTTAAAACTGCCTCGACTTTTATTGAAAAATCTTTAATAAAATCTTCCATTATACATTAATATAAATTAAGCTAATCAAATATCTCCATTAAAAATAATGTCACAGCCGGATTGAACTAATTTTACCGGAATTTCGCAAAAATCCGAAAGATTATTAGCTTTGGCAATTTCGTTGACCGCTAATCTAATGGCGGGTTTTTTATCTATCGGCGATAAAAACATAATACAGCCGCCGCCGCCAGCGCCTAAAATTTTTCCGCCCCAAGCACCGGTTTTTAAACCTGCTTCGTATAAACTATCAATTAAATTATTAGAAACATTTGAAGCTAATGATTTTTTATGAAGCCAACCTTGATGAAGTATTTCGGCCATTCCTTTAATGTCGCCTTTAATAAGTTTTTCTTTAAAATCAAAAACTGAATCTGCCATTTTTTTATAAGTTTCAAAATGCTCGTCTATTCTTGATTTTTGTTCTGTCAAAACACTGGAGGCCGTTCGACTAATTCCCGTGAAGAAAATTAGCATATGGTCTTCAAGTAGTGTTTGTTTTTTATAATCAAGCAGGATTGGCTCAATATCAACGGTTCCATCAGAATTAAATTGAAAAATGTTAAAACCGCCAAAAGCAGCCGCATATTGATCTTGCTTGCCGATTGGCTCTTTGACTAATTCAATTTCCAAGCGGCAAGCTGCCTCCGCCGCCTCTTTTTTATCAATTTTTTTACCCCGATAGGCATGAAGTCCTTTCATTAAAGCCACCGAAAAACTGGAAGACGACCCCAAGCCGGTTTTCGCCGGCAAACTCGCAAAAGAACCGATTTCTAATCCCTTTTCAATTCCTAAATCTAAAAGAGCGGCCCTAATCCGGGTGTGCTGAAGATTTTTCGGATGGTCCACTGTCTCTGAAACGGAATATCGGGCTGAAACCTTGGGAATGAGAGGTGTCCGGTTGATAACCAAATAAACAAATTTATCAATGGCTGTGGAAATAACCCTGCCGGGATAGCGACGATAAAAATCCGGCAGATCGGTTCCGCCGCCAACAAAACTTACTCGCAAAGGTGCTCTGGTAATAATCATATTTTTTATTATAATTATAATAATGAATTTTGCAAAAATTAGCAAGTTCTTATTAATTTTAGCTGCAGTTTCTTTAATTTTTAGAAAAGGCCTGTTTCTCCAAACCTTTATCCCAAAACCATTTGAAATTTTTTTGTTTCTGGCTTTAATCAGCAGCTTTTTTTATTTTTTCCCAAAAAATCTCAATAAATTTAAAATCATTGATAAAAAAATCTATCTTGCTCTATTTATTTTTTTATTTTCAGTCGGTTTGGCTACATTGATTTCTTACTTAAGATATGGCGTTGGTTTTAATATAGGGGGGGGTGTTAAATACGGTAAGATTTCTAATTATGACTATTACTTTTATTTTGTTTTATGTTTTCTTTAAAGAGGATAAAATTTTTTACAAAAGAGTTTGGTGGACTTTCTTTGTTCCGGTGATTTTTATTCCTTTATTGATTTTCCCCGAATTAGCTTATAAATTTTCGATAGTGGAACAGAATGGCAGGTTTTATGGTTTATTTCAAAATCCCTCTGACGCCTCTTTATTTTTTTTAATTGCTTTATCTTTCTTTTTTGTCTTATTTCTAAAGAACTTTTACCAAAAAAGGGGGTACTTTTGTTTGGCTTATTTTTTACTAACAGTTACAATGGCATCTTTGGTTTTGTGGTCGCAAGCCAGAGCGGCCTGGTTTGGCATGATAGGTGGTTTAATGATGGCCAGTTACTTAGTAATTATTGCTTTTAGAAAAAATTTATTAAAAAATTTGTTGTTAAATGCAGTTATAATTATTTTAATTTTAATCCTAGCCTTCGCTATTTTACCGTCTTCAGCTAAAATTGTGTTAATATTAAGAATTTTTCCTCAGTATAATCATTATGTTCGCGAAAAAGTCGATGACGTTTCCCAACTTTCTTCTCAAAACCTCGGTGATCTAATCTCTAAAATTAAAAGAGAAAATGCTTCTCCTGATTTATTTTATGACCAACCAAGACTAGCGATTTGGAAAGATTATCTTAAATTAATCCCCAAAAATCCTTTAGGATTAGGTTTAAACTATTATCACCCTGAATTAGCGGTGAAATTGCAAGGAAAACCTCTTGGTGGCTACCATAATCTTTTATTAGAATGCTGGACATATGGAGGAATAACGGCTTTGGGCGCATTTTTATATCTTTTATGGAGAATAATTTTAAATATTAAAAATAAAATTAGGGATAATTCTAAAAATCCCTTAACTATTTATAATATTGGAATTGCTTCGGCTTTATTTGGTTTAATTATTCACTCTCTCTTTGGAGGTTTAATATTTTTCTATTTTGTTTGGATTCTTTTAGCCATGGCTTTGATATAATTTTAGCCATTTAAGGTATTCTTTTATGGAATCTTCCGCAGTATATCGGGGATGCCAGTCAAGTTTTTTAATTTTTGAAATATCAGAAATGGCATGACGAGTATCGGTGCGACGAAAACCACTAATTACAATAGGAGAAGTTGGTTTAGTTATTTTTTTCACCCTTTTTGCCAAATCCAAAATTTTATAAGCCCTGCCCCCGCCGACGTTAAAAATTTCAAAATTAGCTTTGGGATTTTTAAGAACTAAGAGATTGGCTCGCACCACGTCTTTAATATTGACAAAATCACGAAGCTGGTTACCGTCTTCATAGACAGTAATTGGTTTGGCCGCTAAAGCTTGGGTAATAAAAATTCGCAAAGCGCCGGAATAAAGATTATGCGGAGATTGACGGGCGCCTTGAA
>PFNV01000027.1 GCA_002792165.1 Candidatus Tagabacteria bacterium CG_4_10_14_0_2_um_filter_40_13 | reverse complement strand
ATTGAAAGCGTGGTGTCCTAAACCGGACTAGACGATAGCGCCACCAATATTCGTATATTTTACCGCAAAAATTGAAAAAATCAAGCCGTTCGGGTAAGATGATGGCATTAGATATGAAAATTATAGCCATAGAAACTTCTTGCGACGAGACCGGAGTGGCCGTTTTGGAAATAAGTGGCGGATTTAAAGCGCCGAGAATAAAAATACTTTCGAATATTGTCGCATCGCAAGTGAAAATCCACGCGCCGTTTGGGGGAGTTGTGCCGAATCTCGCGAAGCGCGAACATCAGAAAAATCTTCCTCTGATTTTTAAAAAAGCATTAAAAGAAGCGCGTTTATCATTAAAAAATCCCAGGATAGATTTAATCGCGGTAACCAGCGGTCCCGGCCTTGAACCGGCTCTTTGGGTGGGAATTAATTTTGCCCAAGAATTGGCAAAAAAATATAATAAACCGCTTTTGGGTATAAATCATCTTGAAGGCCACATCTTTTCGATTTTTCTTGAGAAAAACCGAAAAAGCACGAAGCACGAAGCACGAAGCACGAAGCGAGATTTCGGATTTCGGATTTCGAATTTCGAATTTCCAGCAATCGCATTGCTGGTTAGCGGCGGGCATACGGAACTGGTTTTGTCCAAAAAACCGTTGGAATATAAGGTTATTGGCCAAACCTTGGATGACGCGGCAGGCGAAGCTTTTGATAAAGTGGCGCGGTTGCTCGGGCTTGGCTATCCCGGCGGACCGGCCATTGGCGTAATGGCAGAAAAAAAATTGAAATTAAAACATGATATAAAATCTGCGACCGCGCAATTTATATCATCAAATGATAAAGTCAAACTGCCAAGGCCGATGATTAATTCAAAAGATTATAATTTCAGTTTTTCCGGCCTCAAAACCGCGGTTTTATATAAATTAAAAGAATTAGAACAAAAGATGAGGACAAGTAGCCACGATCGTGAATACTTGGTATCGGCTATGGTAAAGGAATTTCAACAGGCGGTTATTGACGTTTTGATTTCCAAAACAATGCGGGTAGCAAAGGAATATAAAGCGAAAACAGTGATTTTAGGCGGCGGCGTGGCGGCGAATAAAGAACTGCGCAAACAACTTCAGCAAAAGATGCCATTTAACTGCGATAGCAGATATGTGATAAATTTATTGATGCCGGAGATGGAATTTACCGGCGATAACGCGGCAATGATCGCTTTGGCAGCTTATTTCCGCTGGCTGAAAAATAAAAAGCCCCGCCGAGGCGGGGCATTGAAAGCCGATGGAAATTTAAAATTAACTTAATCGTAGCCCTGCCATTTTATTCTCCTTTTCAAAGGGCTTTTTTTGTGCGAAAATTATTAAATAAATCCAATAAAAGTTAAGCAAAAATCTAAATCTATGTCAAAGGAATTAGATAAAGCATACGAGCCGAAAAAGGTGGAGAGCCGTATTTATGAAATGTGGGAGAAATCAGGGTTTTTTCAGCCCGAGGCTGATCGGTCTTGGGCCGACAATCCGAATAAGAAAAAAACTTATACCATTGTTATTCCCCCACCGAACATCACAGGCTCTTTGCATATGGGACACGTCTTGAACGCTACAATTCAGGATATTTTAATCCGCAAAAAGAGAATGGAAGGTTATCAAGCTCTATGGGTGCCGGGCACTGATCATGCCGGTATCGCCACGCAGAATGCCGTTGAAAAAGATTTAAAAAAGCAAGGATTAAGCCGCTATGATATTGGTCGGGAAGAATTTTTAAATCGCGTTTGGCAATGGAAAGAGAAATACGGTAATCAGATTTTAGAACAATTGAAAAAAATCGGCGCTTCTTGCGACTGGTCGCGATTGCGTTTCACAATGGATAACGCGTATCAATTAGAAGTTGAAAAAGCTTTCTTCCATTATTACAAAAAAGGCTGGATTTATAGGGGCGAAAAGGTTGTCAATTGGTGTTCGAGATGCCAAACCAGCCTTTCTGATTTGGAATTGGAATACAAAAAAGAGACGGCAAAGCTTTATTTTATTAAATATCCCCTTGAAAATGGTAGCCTGCCCTCTGGCGAGGCATGCTTTATTACAGTCGCAACAACCCGGCCGGAAACAATGTTGGGCGATTCGGCAGTGGCGATTCACCCCTCCGATGTCCGTTATAAAAATCTTATCGGACAATGTGCGATTTTGCCGTTGACCGATAGAAAAATCCCGATTATCAGCGACAGAAGGGTTGAAGCCGAATTCGGCACCGGCGCCGTCAAAGTCACGCCGGCACACAGTATTATTGACTCGGAAATAGGACAAGGGCACAATTTGGAATTTTTCAAAATTATCGGTGAACACGGAAAAATGCTTCCCTTAGCAGGCAAAGCATACACCGGCTTAAGTATTGCTGATTGCAGAACAAAAGTTGTTGAGGATTTAGAAAAACAAAACCTTATCGAAAAAATAGAGGACTACGAGCACAATATCGCTCATTGTTATCGTTGCGGAAGCGTTGTTGAAAATTTGCCAAGCTTGCAATGGTTTTTGAAAATGGACGAATTGGCGAAAATGGCGATTAAAGCGGTAAAATCAGGGAAAGTTAAATTTCACCCTTCCCGTTGGGAAAAAATATATTTAGATTGGTTAAAAAACATAAAAGACTGGTGTATTTCAAGGCAAATTTGGTGGGGGCATAAGATTCCTATCGAAGGCGTAGAAGACGTTTTGGATACTTGGTTTTCTTCGGCTCTCTGGCCTTTTGCAATTTTTGAAAATAAAAAAGATTTGAAAAAGTTTTATCCGACAAATACTTTGGTAACTGCCCGCGATATTATTAATTTTTGGGTTGCGCGAATGGTCTTTTCAGGTTTGGAATTTATGAAAAAAGCGCCGTTTCATGATGTGCTTATTCACGCCACAATTTTGACGAGTGAAGGAAAAAGAATGTCAAAGTCTTTAGGGACAGGATTGGATCCGATGAACTTTATTGAACAATACGGCGCTGATGCCACGCGTTTTGCTTTAATTTGGCAAACAATGGGAACGCAGGACGTCCATTGGTCCGTAGATGCGCTTGTTGCCGGTAAGAAATTTTTGAACAAGATTTGGAATGCCAGTCGGTTTGTTTTACAACAAACAGAAAATTCGAAATCCGAATATCGAAATCCGAAACAAATTCAAAATTCCAAATTCAAAATTCCAAAACCCAAAACCCAAGCCGATAAAGAAATCCTTAAAAAACTAAAAGAAATCACCAAAAATACGTCTAAAAATATCGATAATTTTGAGTTTAGTCAGGCCTTGCATGACTTGTACGACTTTTTTTGGCATGATTTTTGTGATTGCTACCTTGAAAGCAGTAAAGCGCAGATGGCTAACGCGGATTTAAAAGAAAATACGCAGAAAATTTTAATTTACGTTCTTTCAAATTCTTTAAAGCTGCTTCATCCTTTTATTCCTCACGTAACCGAAGAAATTTGGTCAAAAATGTCCTTCTTCGCCAAAGCTTTGAAGGACAAGTCCACAATGTTAATAATTGAAAAATGGCCAACACAATAACATCAATAGATGTTTTTTTCGCGTTTGTCGGAGGATTATTGCCGGCATTGCTGTGGCTCTGGTTTTGGTTAAGGGAAGATTTGCATCCCGAACCCCGTAGAATTTTACTTTTAACCTTTACAGCCGGAATGGTAATGGCAATAGTGGCTCTATTTTTAGAACAAGGAACAAATGTGTTGATAACTAAGTGGTTTGTTTTTTTGCCAAAATGGCTATTTTCGGTCATTCTTTTGTTTGTTTGGGCCGCGATTGAAGAAATAGCGAAATATATAGCCGCCAGAAGAGCGGCTCTTCGCTTGTCGAGTTTTGATGAGCCTGTTGACGCCCTTATTTATTTGATTACCGCCGCATTGGGTTTTGCGGCCTTGGAAAACATCCTTTTTCTGTTAAAAGTTTTCGGCGGTCATGGCATGCTCGCCGGCCTTATTACGGGCAATTTGAGGTTTTTAGGGGCAACATTGCTTCACGTGGTAAGTTCGGCGATAGTGGGAGCCAGCGTTGCTTTTTCTTTTTTCCATAAGGAAAAGTTAATGCGCAATGTTTTAGGCGGTTTGCTGTTTGCCACAATTTTGCATACTCTCTTTAATTTCTTTATAATTAATAGTGGGGATACTAATCTTTTTAAAATACTTATTCCCCTTTGGTTAGCAGTCGTAATTCTTTTCTTTATTTTCGAAAAAATTAAAGGTCTAAAAAATAATAATTTTTAATAAATCATTAATTTAAGCCAAATTTTATGCCAAAAGATCATCGTTCTTTTTTTGAAAGATTAACAGGGAGCGTGAACGCGGTTGAAGACGACGAAGAAGAAATTGTTCGCGAGCCTATGATTACCACCGAAAAAACAAAATCTGCGGCAAAAGCAGGAGACTGGATGAACGAAGAAGAAGAGGGTCAGCTTGCCGTTGATGTTTTTCAAACGCCAAGCGAGATTATTATTCAAGCTGTTGTTGCCGGCACAAAACCGGACGAACTTGATGTGTCCATTACCCAGGACATGGTGACTCTTCGCGGAAGACGTCAGAAACAACGCGAAATTTTGGGAGAGGATTATTATTATCAGGAACTTTATTGGGGCGCATTTTCACGGTCTATTCTTTTGCCCCAGGAGGTTGATTCTGATTCTGCCG
>PFNV01000012.1:3798-4644 GCA_002792165.1 Candidatus Tagabacteria bacterium CG_4_10_14_0_2_um_filter_40_13 | reverse complement strand
CAAGTCGCCAAGGGTGACCCTTGGCGAAAAGTATCCATATGATATAATGATTTTGATTTTATGGAACGCAAATTTAGATTTTCAGAGGGAGAATTTTATCATTTGTATAACAGGGGCATTAATAAAATGACCATATTTTTAGATGATGTTGATAAAAAAAGATTTATCAAACTTTTGTTTGTCTGTAATAGCAAAAAACCAGTCGTATTCAAAGATATCCAAGGGCTACCCTTGACGAAAATAGAAAGAGGAGAAACGATTGTGGATATTGGTGCATATTGCTTAATGCTCAATCATTTTCATCTATTAGTTCGAGAAAAAATAGAAAAGGGGATAACTATGTTTATGGAAAAATTATTTACCGCCTATCCAATGTATTTCAATAAAAAGAATGAAAGAACGGGACGGCTTTTCGAGGGGGTTTTCAAAGCAACTCACGTAAATAAGGACCAATATTTAAAATATCTTTTTGCTTACATTCATTTGAATCCCATTAAATTAATTGATCCAAAATGGAGGGAAAACGGCATTGCTGACCGGGAAAAGGCTAAAAATTTCTTAAAAGAGTATAAGTATTGTAGTTATCTTGATTATATTGGCGAGAGAAGAGAAGAGTCATTGATTCTTTGCAAGGAATCTTTTCCAGAGTATTTTTCAAATTTTAAAGAGTTCGAGGACTTTATAAACGAATGGCTTAGTTCAGAAAATATTCAAGGGTTACCCTTGGAAACGTTTGGAAACGAGCGGCATTTGGACCGCGATGAACGGGATGAAAAGTAGCTCTTTACAGAGGCCGCTATGTTTTGATATATTTTAATTTAATGGAAAACAATCTAAAAATATCAA
>PFNV01000012.1:0-3787 GCA_002792165.1 Candidatus Tagabacteria bacterium CG_4_10_14_0_2_um_filter_40_13 | reverse complement strand
CGGATAGGTTTTCTTATCGGAATCGCTATTTTCCTTTTTGCAGTTGGCCTTAGCGGCTGGTTCATTTACCGCGACTATGTTAAACACCAGGTGTCTAACAAGGTGTTTAACAAGGTGTCTAACAACGAGGAACAAGCCAACGGAGGACAGTCCTCCGTAATTTCTGACTCAAATATCGTCGAGGAAATTAAAAAACAAATGCCGGATTTGGACAGAAAAATTGTCGTCACGGAAAATCTTTCAACCGAAGTTCGGCTTAGGGCGATTAATGATATTGGAACGATCGTGGCTAAATTAAAAGAAGACTATGACCGGCGCGAGGAATGGCTTAATTTGGGAATATGGAGAAAAACAATCGGCGATTACGAAGGAGCGGCCGAGGCGTGGAAATTCGCCACTATAATCAGGCCGAATGACCCGGTCGCTTTTCATAATTTGGGCGACCTTTATTCGCAATATCTGCCTGATTTTCCAAAAGCGGAAAAATATTATTTGACTGCGATAGAAAAAGACACTAGCCATCAGCCATTTTTTTACGTCAAACTATACGAATTTTATCTTTATTATTATAAAAAACCGGACTTGGCGGAAAAAATTCTGCTTGACGCTTTAAAAACCAACCCCGATAACGAATATTTACAAAAGATTCTTGACGACCTTCGCCAACAATAAAAAAACAAAGGCTTAGCCTTTGTAAAATATGAAAAATCGAGGGTTAAGGATATGGATTGAAATAAATAAGAAGGCTGCGAAAAATAACTATCAGATTTTCAGAAATCTGATAGGTAAAAATTGTCTTTTAATGGCTGTAGTCAAATCTAACGCTTATGGCCACGGCCTCGTTGATTTTTCGCGATTAATGCAAAAATTCGGCATTGATTGGTTTGGCGTTGATTCAATCACGGAAGCGCTGGCCTTACGGGAATCGGGCATTAAAAAGAAAATTCTGGTTTTAGGATACACTTTGCCGGAAAGATTAAAAGACGCCGCAGAAAATAATATTAGCTTAACCGTTTCCAGCCTGGCTCATTTGGCTGCCTTGAGTAAATTAAAATTCCGGCAATCTCCAAGAATCCATCTGAAAATTGATACCGGGATGCACAGACAGGGATTTTCGCCGAAAGAATTGCCATCGGCGCTAAATTTAATAAAAAAGCTTAAAAATAAAACGGTAGCGGAAGGAATTTATACTCACTTTGCCGCCGCGAAAAATCCAAGTTTTCCCGCGGATACTTTAGGGCAACTTCGACTATTTGACGCCGCCGTTAATACGGTAAAAAAAGCAGGTTTTAATCCTATTCGTCATGCTTCAGCCACAAGCGGGACAATTATTTTTCCGCAGGCCCATTACGATTTAGTAAGAGTCGGCATCGGTCTTTACGGCCTGTGGCCTTCGAAAGAAGTTCAAGCCGCTTTTGGCGCTCAAATAAAACTTAAACCTATCCTTTTATGGAAAGCGGTTATCGGAGAGATTAAAAAAGCGGCCAGAGGCGAACGCATCGGATATGATTTTACGGAAACTCTTTCAAGACCGACAACAATCGCGGTTATTCCCATCGGCTATTGGCACGGTTTTCCGCGAGCTTTATCAGGCATCGGCAGAGTGCTTATAAAAAGCAAACCGGCTAAAGTTTTAGGCAGGGTTTCAATGGATATGATCAGCGTTGATGTTTCCGGAATCAAGGCAAAAATAGGGGATGAGGCGATTTTAATCGGTAAAGACGGGAAAAATACCGTTTCCGCGGACGACATTGCCGACCTGTGTAGCACCAGCAGTTACGAAATCATCAGCCGCCTCAACCCCTTGATAAAAAGAATTTATTGTTGACAATATTTTTGCAATGCCTACAATTTAAAATAAGCCGCAGAAAATAGGCTCCGCCAGCTGGCGGACTAAGACCTATTGAGGCGTAAAAATGCAGATGTGGATAATTCCGCGGCTTTAATAAGACGCATTTTTTATTTATATGGCTACTACTCGACAAAAAAAAGAAACAATATTGCAGGGTTTAACCGGGCAATTCAAAGAAGCCCAGATGGTTATTTTTGTTAATTTTCATGGTCTTAGCACTGCGGCTACGCGTAAACTCCGGAAATTATTAAGAACCACCGGCAGCCAGTATAAAGTTGCCAAAAAAACCTTGATAAAAAAAGCGATGGAAACATTGAATGTTATTGGAGATATGCCTAATTTGGAAGGGGAGATCGCCTTAATTTTCGGCGCCGATAATCTTCCGACCGTTGCCAAAAGTCTTATTAAATTTATCAAAGAGAATAAAGAAATGGCGATTTCCGGCGGTATTCTCGAAAATAAATTTATAGGTTCAAAAATGGTTTCTGAACTCGCCGCAATTCCGACTAGAGAAATATTATTGGCAAAATTGGTTTATGTTATTAATTCGCCCAGGCAGCGGTTGGTCGGTGCGCTTGGAGGTGATTTGCGTAAATTTGCAAATATACTTAGTCAAATAAGAAAGTGAAGATATGGGCTATCCCGCCGTTGGCGGGATGCTCATAATTTCACAAAATTAATAGATTAATTTTGGAAATTATGGCAGACGAAAAAGAAATAAAAATTCCGGCAAAATTCAAGGAACTCGTCGAAAAAATAGAATCGATGAGCGTTCTTGATTTGTCGGAACTCGTCAAAATTTTGGAAGAGAAATTCGGTGTGACCGCTAGCCCGATGATGATGGCTGCCCCTAGCGGCGGCGCCCCGTCTTCCGAAGAGGGAGCACCTGACGCAGAGACCAAGGATGCGTTCACCATTGTCTTAAAAGCCAGCGGAGATCAGAAAATTCAGGTAATTAAGGTTGTTCGGGAAGTATTGGGATTAGGGCTTAAAGAAGCCAAGGATCTTGTTGACGCAGCTCCTAAAAACATTAAAGAAGGCTTGAAAAAAGCCGAAGCCGAGGAATTGAAGAAAAAACTCGAAGAAGCCGGTGCGACAGTGGAATTAAAATAAATAAGGCGTTAAACTAGAGCTATGACCTCGTCAGACGTTTTAGCGAAACTTTTCGGCTCATCTAATCGGGTAAAGATTATCCGTTTGTTTTTATTGAATCCTGAAAAAGTTTTTGAACCAAAAAACATATTTTTGCGGGCAAAAGTATCGCGGCAAACCGGCCGTCGGGAAATTTTACTTTTGAAGTCGATAGGATTGATTCGACCCAAAAGCGATTTTGCCGCAATCGCGATCAAAGGCAAAAAGGAAAAATTCAAGAAAAAAAGAATTTCCGGATTGACACTGAACGAATCATTCCCATTGATCATCGGCCTTAAGAACTTTATATTGGACAGCGCGCTTTTTTCCAGAGACCAGCTTCTTAAGAAACTGCATAAAGCCGGCCGCATGAAATTAGTTATTCTTTCGGGTATTTTCGGAGAGGAAAATAGCGGCGCTCACCGCATTGATATATTAGTCGTAGGCGATGTTATTAAAAAAGGAATTTTGGAAAGAGTAATCCGCGAAATTGAATCTGAAGTAGGTAAGGAGCTTGTTTATGCGTCTTTCAACACTCAGGATTTTTTATACCGCTTGGGAATGTATGACAAATTCATACGCGATATTTTGGACTATCCTCACGAGAAAATCCTGAATAAATTAGGCATTTAGGCCTAGGGCGGTTAGTTTAATGGTAAAACGCTGCATTCACATTGCAGAGAGTATAGGTTCGATTCCCATACCGCCCACATAACAGGAAAAGTCAACAAGTCAGGGTTCGCCTCGCTTCGCTCGGCGACCAAATCGTAAGGAATTTTGGGCGAAAAAATCAGTTGGCGGTTC
>PFNV01000038.1 GCA_002792165.1 Candidatus Tagabacteria bacterium CG_4_10_14_0_2_um_filter_40_13 | reverse complement strand
AAGAAATCCGCTCAAACATCTTTGGACGGTATCATAATGACAGATATTGCCGTAATGATAGACAGAAAAATCGTCGCTAATTCGGACATCTAATGACGCTACTTCATATCCTTTTTCTTTAAGTTTTTCAATAATATGCGAGCCGATAAATCCGGCTCCGCCGGTTACCAAAACTTTAGTCATTTTTCTTCCTCCCCTTGCTTTTATGATTTTTAATAATCTTTTCCAAATCCTTGTCGTGGACGCTTATTTTTTCAACAGTAAACCTCTGGGATTTAAGCAAAGCTTCATTGTAATCCCTTTTCGCCTTTAAAAGATTTGCTCCTTTCTCAAAAACTTCGGCGAAGTTGTCGCCTTTTTCTCTGAGAGTCTTGAGATGATCTTCATCTTGGGCAATAGTCGCATCGGAATCTTTTGGAAAACAGAAACCGGCATAACCGCGGAAACCTCCATGATTTACATCAGTCCATGCCCCATTGATTCGACGGTCATGCGTTACAAGCAATCGGACTTTATCGTAATCCACGCCCAAAAGCTTGCATCGGTCATAAACGGTATTAAAAAACGCAACTTTTAAGGCGCCGAAATTATTTCCTGCGTACTTTGCCAATTCCGCTTCGGTTGAATTAACTTCGTGAAAATTATAAGTTCCATCAATGCCCGGTGATTGAAAGGAACCGATTGGCAGTAAATTCAAAACAACGCTAATCCATTTTCTGGAATCTTCATCGGCTGCGGCAACAATTTGCCTGTCGGGTCGGATAAAATCTTCCCAAGCCTGGGCTTCGGTCAAAAATTCAGGATTGAACAAAAAATATCCCTTGCTTTTGTATTTTTTCCGCAACTTTTCGGTTGTTCCCGGCGGAACGGTTGATTTTATCACGATACACCGCTCTCCGTCCGGCAATTGAGCAATAACGCTTTCTACGATGGAAGCGTTACAGGAGCCATCCGGATTCGGCGGTGTCGGAACACAGATGAAAACGACATTTGTTTTTGAAATGTCGTCGTAAAATCCCTTTTTGGGATCTGCGTCATAACAAAAAAGATTTTTTCCTCTTTCCCGTCCTTTTTCAAGAAACCAGCGCTTTAATGGCGTTCCCACTATACCAATGCCGATAATGCCGATTTTTATTTTTTCTTTCATTTTTCTCTCCTTATTATCAAATGTCAAAAAACTGCCCTTATTCATATATAAGATATAACTTCTCTTTTTGCAAGATGGTTTGTTATTGGAAGTTTTTAACCACCAACCGACATACGATGTCGGTTAAATAAAATCTTTGGGTAAAATGCCTTCGGACGTTTTCGGACGTCGCACGTCAGAATATAGTCAACCAGTCAACCATTCAATAAAATCTTTTTTAAATTGTCTTTCATTAGTGTCAAAAATTTCAAAAAATAATTTTTTATTAATTATAGAAGGAAAATTATTTTCCCCAATAATATCTAGATAACTTGACCATTTGTAATTTTCCAAAAAATCAATAACTCTCTTTAAGTCCTTTATTCCCTTTTCTTTCCAACGGGGCTCTATTAATTTAATTGGATTAGAAAAAATATAATAAGGAATATACAAAAAATGTTCATTTCTCTGTATAGGAATTATTTTTGATCTACCTTGAAATAAAACTCCACTCCTTTTATTATCACTATTAAAATATTTCGTATATCCGCCAATTATTTTTTTGGAAAATATCCCAGCGCCACCATTCACTTTTTCTAAAACAAAAGTATGTATATGATTTGGCATCAAACACCAACAAAGCATATCCACTAATTCTTTTTTACTCTTTTTCGAACGCTTTTTCCGACGTGCGACGTCCGACAGTAAACGACGACGATAAAAAGATTCAACAACATTATCAACATTATTAAAATCGTAAAGATTATAAACAAATCGGAGATAATCATCTTTATCTAAAAAAATCTTTCTTTTTTCCACGCCTCTATTTAGAATATGAAAAATATCACCTTTCATAATTGTCGGACATGCGACGTCCGAATGTTCGTCCGAATGTTCCGAATGTTTCGGACGTCGCACGTCGGAACACGTCGGAACACGGAACAGGAACACTAGGGATTGCGGCCGGCGCGGATTTCGTTTATGAAATACTCGCCCTGCTCTTTAAATTTCGGCTCTAGCTCAATGGCTTTTTCCAATTCCTTGATGGCATTTTGCCTCTCGCCCAATTGGAGATAAGTGGCGGCCAAACTCACGTAGAGTTGGGCGTTATTCGGCTGCTCTCTTATTAAATATTCCCATATCTCCTTTATCTTTTGGAAATTGCCGATTTTATAATATGCCGATACAAACCGGGGGCTTTTTGTCAATTTATCGAAAAAACCGCCATGAATCTCTTTTCCTTTTTGATACAACTCATCGGCGTATTCCAATTGGTTGGTGAGAACGGCGGCTAGCATGAGATTTTTTGCCGCTTCGTGATAAGTCGGGTCTAGCTCGTAAGCCGTCTTCAGGCTGGCGAAAGCTTCATCATACTGCTCTGATGTCAAATAGATATCCGCCAAGACAAACTGAATCTGCTGTTTTTTCGGAGAAAGTTCAATGGCTTTCGAAACGGTTTTTATCGCCTCGTTGAGCCGGCCCGCCTTGGTGTAAAGCGTAGCTAAAAAAAGATAAGCCCTGGCGTCATCCGGCAACCTTACAATCTGTTTTTCCATTTCCTCAATTGCTTTTGACAATGCCTTATTTTTTGAATCCGCCGGTATAGCCTCGGCCGTAAGAAGCTGTTCCGCATAGCTGCCTAACTGCTCCCTTGCTTCAATGGTGCCGAAAGTGTTGTAAGTAAAAACCTTGTCAAATTCCTTCAGCATAAAATCAACGTCCATTCCCTTTGTCTGTATTTGCCCTAATGCCGCAAGAAGCTGGCGATTCGCCAAAATGGGCTTAAGATTAATAAAATACAAACTGAAAACTACGGCAAGAAAAGCGGCGGTTATTATCAAGTAGGACGAAAGTTTGATTTCTTCGGCGGGTTTTTCCGCGACTGACGCCCTTTCTAAAATAGCGCCGGACATCTCCGTGTATTTGAAATGCAGATATCCTAAAATGCTGAAAAAAAGAAAGTAAGAAGTAAGATTGTCAAAAACGAAAAGATTGTGAAAAAAATAAGCGCCGAATAAACCGATAACAAGAGAAGTTTCCGCCGCCGAGAATTGTTTTTTCTTGTATCCTTTAATGGTAATAAACACTGCCGCTCCCCAAACGCTCCAGTACGCCAAAAATCCCAGGGCTCCGGATGAAATCAGCCAATCAAAAATAATATTGTGCGTTCGGTCAAACCAGGGTTCCTGCTTCCATAATTTCGGCTCAAAATATTTATTGAAAACCAGATTGTAATTTTCCGGACCCCAACCCAAAAATGGGCGTTCCAAAAATCCGTTAAAGGCCATTTTCCAAATAGTAAATCTGGATTCAACCGTTCTTTCAGAAAACGAAATACCCGCCATGCGGCTCAATACATAATTGTTTTGGACAAAAGCGGTATTCTTCAGCAATAAGAATAAAACTGCCGCAAACGCCAAAGCAGCCAAAGCGCCAAGAGCCGCATAACGGATTTTTTTGCTTTTTTTGAAATTAAAAACAAGCATCAGAATCGCGAAAATCGCCGCTCCGCCGAAAAGCCCCAGAATCGCGCCGCGGGTCGCGGTCATAAATACAAGCAAGGCGTCCAAAACAAACAAAATACCAAGACCCAGCCGCAACCATTTATTTTTTGTTTTTGCCAGAAAAAAACCGATGAGAAACAAACTAAAAATCATGAAAATGGCGTAGTAGGTCGCGTTGCCCAAAGTGGCGTCAAGCCGAATATCTCCCTGATGGACGCTTAAAACGCTGAAAAACTGTAGAAAGCCGTAAACCGTCAAAATAAAACTAAACCCAAGTAAGTCAACGAAAAACCAGTTCCAGTCTTTTTTCGTCCGCAGAGTGCTGGCCAAAATAAGAAAATAAAGAAACAGATGAATATGGCACACCAACCCTTCCATTCTTTCAAAATTAGACCAAAAACTGCGATAGGGATTCGCGCCGAAAATGGTCGCGAGAGTAAGAAAAAACAGAGTTGCCGCCAGCGCTATTAAAATCGGTGATTTGCGAGGCCGGTAATTTTTGTCAAAGCAGGCGACAAAAATCCAAAGAAAAAACAAAATCTCCACCATTATCCGGAAGAAAAAATTCTTGCCGGTGATAAAGGGAAAGAAAAAAGAACCCGCCACTATTAACGACAAAGCGGGCAAAATAAAAAGCCCTGTTTTTAAAACATAAACAATATAACGAATCGATTTTTCAGACATATGCTTTATAAGCTAACATAATTGAAACTTTTTGAGAATAGCATATATTTAAAATAAGTATGGTCTTATCTAAACGATTTCAGGCAATTATCCTTCTTCTTGGCGACTTGATTTTATTCCACGCGGCTCTTTTTTTAACCTTGGTTATACGTCACGGCTTCGAACTCCCCGACGCCGAAGTTTTAAACATGCACAAGCGGCCTTTTCTTTACGTGCATCTGCTTTGGATTTTGATTTTTTACATCGGCAGTCTTTATGACATACGTAAATTCCCTTCGCCGAAAATGGTTATGGCAAAAGTTTTAGAAGTAATGGCAATCGGCGGACTGCTTACGGCGCTGCTTTTTTACCTGGTTCCTTTTTTCGGAATTACCCCAAAAACCAATCTCTTCATTGATATTGTTCTCGCCGCGCTGTTTCTAATGCTTTGGCGGAGATATTTTTGGATGTTTGCCGCTAAGGCGTCGAAAATAAAAGTTTTATTTTTTGGCAGTTCCAAAGAAGTGGAGGACCTCGCGGCTTATCTCGCCAAAAATTTACAACTTGGTTATGAGTCCGCCATGATATTGGCTTCGGTTGATCATAATCTTATTGATTTAATCCGAAAAAATAAAATCCAGCTGATCGTTGCTTCAAGAAACATAATGGAGGACAATAATGCCGTAAAAAGATTTTACGAAGCGTTGCAATTGGGCGTAAGCGTCTT